>NZ_JBYQFR010000013.1:0-110147 GCF_058266945.1 Arthrobacter sp. E70
CATGGTGCCGTGCATGGTGAACAGCTGGTTGTACTGTTCCTTGGTCTGCAGGATCTGCATGCCGGGCTCGAACAGTTCGGCACGGATCAGCAGCGCCATCACGCCCGCGGCGCAGAAGAACACGAACGATGAAATCAGGTACATGTACCCGATGGTCTTGTGGTCGGTGGAAGTGATCCAGTTGACCACAATGGTGCCCTTGGCGCGCCGGACCGGCGGCGGTGCTGCCGTTGCTCCGGCCCCGCTGGCTCGCTGACTGGTAGTGGACATTACTGCGCCGTCCTTTACTGTGCTGTGTCCAGGGCCCGTGCCGGGACCTCGGGTTGCAGGGCTGCCGGTGCCAGACCTGCCGGTGCCGGCGCCGATTCCGGCCGCCTGACGAAGTCAAGGCCAAGCTGGCCGGTGTTGCCGCGGGCCTTCAGGTCGGCGATGTGGCTGTCGTATTCCTGCTGGCTGACCACCCGGACCTTGAAGAGCATCTCGGAGTGGTATTCACCGCAGAGCTCCGCGCACTTGCCCATGTATTCACCCGTGCGGTTGGGGGTGATGCTGATGTAGGGGTTGAACTGTTCGTGGCCGGGGTACATGTCACGCTTCTGCAGGAACTCCACCACCCAGAAGGAGTGCTGGACGTCGCGGGTCTGCAGGTGCAGTTCGACCTTCTTCCCCACCGGGAGGTAGAGGGTGGGCAGCCGGTCCGGGGTTCCCCAGTCGCCCGTGAGGTGGGCCTGCTGCCCGGCGTCCTCATGGACGTCCTCCTTGACGTAGTTGAAGTCCCAGGACCACTGCTTGCCAAAGACATCGATCACCACGTCGGGATTGGGGAAGCGCTCGTCGATGGCGCGCTGCTCCCGGTCCGTGAAGACGAACAGGACGCCGATCACGATGAGCGGGATGGACAGGTAGAAGACTTCCAGGGGCAGGTTGTAGCTGATCTGGGGCGGGAAGCCCACCGTGTCCTTCCGGCGCCGGTAGGCGATGATGACCCAGAGCATAAGGCCCCAGGTGATAATCCCGACGATCAGCGCGGCAATCCACGAGTTGACCCACAGGTCCATGATCAGGGGGGTGTTGCTGGTGGTTTCGCGGTTGCCCGGCAGGAAGCCGCGGGACACTTCCGCCGAGCAGGAGGCGAGCGCGGGCACGGCGGCAAGGCCCGCGGCCAGTGCCGCGAAGCGCCGCACGCTGTGGTTCATGAACGGTTTTGTACCCACAAGTGGTCCCTCCGGCATGCTCCAGAAGCCCAGCTGCATGAGCCCGCCGCCGCCCGTTGGGCAAGCGGTTATGCGGCCCACCATACGCGCGGAAAATCCCGAGGGGAAGGGGTTTTCGACGCCCCCGGCCCGCAATCCGGTCAGGCTATGCCGGTAGTGCCCAAAAGGCTTCCCACCGCGAAAGTGAAGGCCATGGCCAGCGCGCCGCCGAGCACCAGCCGCAGCGTTGCCTTGCGCTTGGAGCTTCCACCAATCCGGGCACTGACGGTCCCGGTGAGGGCCAGGGCCAGTACGACCGCTGCGAAAGCGACCGGGATGCGGGCTTCGGCAGGCGGAAGGACGATGGCCAGCATCGGCAGCACGGCGCCGATGGTGAATGCCACGGCGGAAGCGAAAGCCGCGTGCCACGGACTCGCTACCTCGGCTTCGTCGATGTTCAGCTCAGCGGAAAGGTGGGCCTTGAGGGCGTCCTTGGCGGTCAGCTCTTCCGCGACCGTCCGCGCTGTGGCTTCGCTCAGTCCCTTCGCCTGGTAGATTTCCGCCAGTTCCGCCAGCTCACCCTCGGGGTCGTCCCTCAGTTCCTGGCGTTCCTTTTCGATCAGTGCCCGCTGGCTGTCGCTCTGGCTGCTCACGGAAACATACTCGCCGAGGGCCATGGAGACCGCGCCGCCCACTACCGCTGCCGTCCCGGCTACAAGGACGGGCGGCAACTCATTGGTCACGCCGGCAACGCCCACCACCGTTGCGGCAACGGAGACAATGCCGTCGTTCCCGCCAAGGACGCCGGCCCGCAGCCAGTTCAGCCGGGCGGCAAGGCTGCCGTCATGGGGTTCGAGGTGGCTCTGCTTCAGGGTTTCGGACATGCGGGCAGTAAACCACCGGGCAGTCGACGGTGCTACGAAGGGTTGCATCCCCTAACCCTTCGGGGCCGGTTCAGGCAGGTTTATGGGGTTTGAAGGTGGCCCCGCCGTCGGTGGAGACCAGGATCCCCGCGGAGGTGGCAGCCCAGATCCACGGCTTGCCCGCGGAACCCTTCACCACGGAGATCGCCTGGACTTCGCCGTCGACCTGCCCGGTGCGTGTCCAGGTGGCGCCGCCGTCCGTGGATGTGTGGACCGTGCCGTCGGGTGCTATCCCGGCGGCTTCATCCGGGCTGGCGAAGCCAGCGAACTGAATCACGGGCCCGGCGCTGACCATCGCCCACGTGGCGCCGCCGTCGGTTGAGCGCTGGATTCCGGCAGCTGTGGTGGCCAGGACGGTGTTGCTGACCGGGTGGCCCGCGAGGACCGCAGGTTTGAAGGGGACATCGACAGTGGTCCAGGTCTTGCCGTCAGGGCTGGTCCGGAGCGTGCCGTCGATGGCGATGATTCCGGACTTGGTGGTGGCGAGGGTGTGGAAGTCCGATTCGCCTTGCCGGGACAGGGGCTCCCAGCTCGCGCCGCCGTCGCTTGAGGTCACCAGGCCCAACGGGTTGGGCAACTCCGAGCCCTTTCCGGGGTGCCCGGAGGCGAAGAAGAATCCCCGGTCGTGGCCTGCAGTGAAGCCCATGAGATCGTTCGTTGCACCGATCTTCCGTGCTGGTTCGGTGGTGACGTCGAACAGGCCTTCGTGGGTGGCCAGGAGGACCTGGCCGGTTTCCGGGTTGACGTCAAGGGCGTGGACATGGCTGCTGGGCAGCCCCGGCGAGGCCGTTGCGGTGCCGGTGCTGCCGGTGCCGGCGGTGGTGCAGCCGGCCAGGGCAAGGACGACGGCGGCCGCTGCGGCGAGGGCGGGCAGCGGCCTGCGGGGAGGGAAGGGGAAAGGCATGGCTGGGCTCCAAGGGCGGTGGGACAAACGAGGAGGGCAGGTGCCGGCCCTGGCCGGGCCGGCACCTCTTTGTGTACGCGGGTGTGTGCTGACGGCTAGAGGTTCTGCAGCAAGGCCTTCATCTTGTTGATTTCAGCTTCCTGGTCTTCCACGATCTTCTTGCTGAGGGCTACAACGGAGGCGTCCTTGCCGTCGGTGCTTTCGGCCTTGGCCATCTTCACCGCGCCCTCGTGGTGGGCGATCATCTGCTCGAAGAAGAGCTTCGCCGCCTCGGTGCCCTGGGCGGCGTCGAGCTCGGCCAGGTCGGCGTCGCTCATCATGCCCTCCATGGACGCCATGTCGTGGCCGGCGGCTGCTTCAGTAGGCTCGCCCCATCCCTTCAGCCAGGACGTCATGGTCTCGATTTCGGGGCCCTGGGCGGCTTTGATCTCGCCGGCCAGTTCAGCGACGTCGGCAGGCAGGTCCTGCTTCTTCAGCATGATGTCGCTCATCTGCACGGCCTGGCGGTGGTGCGGGATCATCATCTGCGCGAACACCGTGTCCGCATCGTTGTGGGCGCTGGCGTCGGCAGGGGCAGTCGGGGAGGCGGTGGCCGAGGCCATGGCAGTGCCGCTGTGGTCCATGCCGGACATGGAGCTGCCGCCGGATGAAGTGCCGGACGGGGAGCATCCGGCCAGGGCGAGGGTTGCTGCCACTGCGGCTGCCGAGAGCGTGAGGGCGGTCTTGTTCATGGGAAACGTGTCCTCTTCGTGAAGGGGCGCGCATGCGCCGCGAGAGTCTGTACTGGAGAGTCTGTATTGGTTAGCGCAGGGTGCTGCGCGGGGCGGCGTGGTCCGCCGGGTGGGTGGGTGCCGCAGGAAGGGGCAGCCGGGCAGGTTTTACGTTCTGCTGATGCACAGCTCGGCAGGCGTTGGCGTGCCGGGAAGATATGGGTAGCCGCCCGCAGTGGCCGCGGCGGCGGCGGGGAAAGAGCGCGGCTGCGGGGACGTCCCCGGGGGCGGTGCGGCCAGCGAACCGGCAGCGGCCGAGAGTACGCATACCGCCCGTGCTGCGTGCATGGTGGCGCAGTCGCCGGACACGCAAGCGGCGCCGGACGGCAGTTGTGCGGCGTTGTCGGACGTGGCCGCGGCGGAGTGCGCGTGTGTTCCGTGGGCATCCACGGCTGCCGCGTGCCCAGGGGCCGCCTCGATGGCAGGACCGGCCGCCTGCGATCCGTGCTGGACATGGTGCCCGGCCAGGACATGCATTCCGAAAATGCCGGCGATGATGGCCAGGAGCAGCGGAACCAGGCTGAGCCGGCGAAGGAACGACGGCGGCAGCGAACCTAAGGCCATGACCACGCTCCTTTCCTGCAGGCCGGCTCTTCCACCGTCTGTCCCAACACTATCGGCCATTCTGGCGCGGGTGGGCTTTGCCTGTCCTGCCCGGGTCCAACGAACAGGACAGGTTTTCCGTTTCACCCGCCAGGTGGTGCGGGGCCATTGGCCCTTGTGACACCGCCGGTCAACCGGCCACACTGGCGCCAGCCGGTGACCGGGCACTGACGGGCCTCCGCAGCCACCGGGAAGCACCCCACGGGTGGGCCGTTCGGCTCTACACAGGGCGTTCCCGGCGGCCAACACTGAGGTATGGGCAGGCTCGACGATCTGCGGGCCCCGGACACCGGCCGGCCGTACCGCCCCTGGGGACAGGCGGTCCTCACGCTCGCCATTGCTGCGGCAGCCGTCTACCTGGTTTCCGCGCATTGGGTGCACATCCTGGACGCCCTGCCCTACTTGTGGGTGGTGCTCATGATGGGCATGCACCTGTTCATGCATGGCGGTCATGGTGGGCATGGAGGTCAGGCAGGCCATGACGGCCGGCCCGGTGAAGGAGGTGCCGGGCATGTCCACTGACTCCGGCTACAACCTCTGGTGGCTCGTGATCCTGAATTCGGCGGTCTTCATCATCTTCGCCTTCAGCTTCGTCCGGCCCCGAACACGGTTGGACTGGCGGGCGCTGGGGGCCTTTTCGGCGTTCGTCGTGGCGCTGTTCACGGAGATGTACGGGTTTCCGCTGACGATCTACTTGCTCTCCGGCTGGCTCGGTAGCCAGGTGCCGGGCCTGGACCTGCTGACCCACAATTCAGGGCACCTCTGGCAGGACCTCATGGGCTGGCAGGGCGACCCGCACATGAGCCCGCTGCACCTCGTGAGCAACCTGCTGATCGCCCTCGGATTCCTCCTGCTGTTCCGGTCCTGGCAGGTCCTGTTCGCAGCACAGCGGCAGGGGCGGCTCGCCACCACTGGCCCCTACGGCGTGGTGCGGCATCCCCAATACGCCGGCTTCCTGACCATCATGGCGGGCTTCCTGCTCCAATGGCCCACCGTGCTGACCCTGCTGATGTTTCCGGTCCTGGTGGCCGTATACCTGCGCCTGGCACGAAAGGAGGAGGGCCTGATGGAGGCTGAATTCGGTGAGGCCTACGCCCGGTACCGCCGGCGCGTTCCGGGATTCATCCCGAACCTGGCGCGCCGCCGTGCCAACGCGGGACGGAAGCCGTAGGCGGGGACATGGGCACCGTACGGGGCACTCGGACAAGGGGCGGAAAATGTTGCTCCTGGCGATAAGGAACTTGGTCCAGGAGAAGACCCGGCTGCTGATCAGCGTGGGCGGGGTGGCGTTCAGCGTCCTGCTCATCATGAGCATCCAGGGCCTTTACCAGGGGTGGAGCGAGAAGATCGGGGAGTATATCCGCACCGTGCCGGCGGACTACTGGGTCACCCAGACCGGGGCCACCGACATGTTCCACACGCCCTCCGTTCTTCCCCTGACCATCGGCAACTTCCTCACCCGCGTGGACGGCGTGGCCAGCGCCAAGCCCTTCAGCGGACGACGGGTTTCGGTGGCCCACAACGGCAAGGACATCAACCTCTACGTAATCGCCGACGACACTGAGAACGACGTCGGCGCCCCGGCCCGGGTGGTCGAAGGCAAGGCCGTCCCCGCAAAAGGCGAGATCATCATTGACCGGACGGTGGGCCGCAGCGAGGACATCCGCATCGGCGATACCCTCTCCGTTGCGGGCCGGCCGCTGAGAGTCTCCGGCTACTCCGACGGCGGGTACATCCTGAGCTTCTCCTTCGCGTTCGCCACCAAGGAAGATGCCGAAAACATCCTCCAACTCCCGGGGGCGACCAATTTCTTCCTCGTCACCGTCCGGGACGGCGCCGACCGGGCAGCGATCGTCTCGGGCATCGAAGCGGAACCCGCCGTGGATGCGATCACCAAGGACCAGTTCCTGGACAACAACACGAACATCGTCCGGGACACCTTCCTGCCCATCATCCTGGTGCTGCTGCTGATTGGCATTGCTGTCGGCATGACCGTGATCGGCCTGACGATTTTCACGTCCACCATCGAGAAGGCCCGTGAATACGGCGTGTTGAAGGCCATCGGCGTGAGCAACCGCCAGCTGTACACGGTGGTGGTTCAGCAGGCCATTACGGCAGCCGTGCTCGGCTATGTAGTCGGCGCGGCCCTGGCCCTGGCCGTCAGCACCGTCGCCGGGAACATCGTGCCGGAGTTCATCACGGAGATCCGCTGGGTCGACGCCGCCTGGATCTTCGCGGTCACGGTGGTGATGGCTGTGGTGTCCTCGCTGCTGCCCGTCCACCGGCTCGCGGGCATCGACCCCGCGGAGGTGTTCCGGTCATGAACGTCGTCTCTGTCCAGGACGTGTCCAAAACCTTCGGCAGCGGCCACACTGCCGTGACCGCCGTCGACCACGTCTCGTTGGAGGTCGGGGCCGGCGACATTGTACTGATCATGGGTCCTTCCGGTTCCGGCAAGACCACGCTGTTGTCGATGATCGGTACGCTGATGTCCCGCAGCGCGGGCCGCGTCCTCATTTCCGGGCAGGACACGTCAACGCTGGGCCCTGGACAGTTGTCGCGGCTGCGCCTGCAGGAGTTCGGTTTTGTGTTCCAGACCTTCAACCTGCTCTCGGCCCTGACCGCAGAGGAAAACGTCATGCTGCCACGGCTCATGGCCGGGGTGCCCCGGAAGCAGGCCCGCGGGCAGGCCCGGGCCGCCCTGGACCAGCTCCAGCTCGGGCACCGGCTCAAGAACTTGCCCAGGGATCTGTCCGGCGGCGAGAAGCAACGGGTGGCCATAGCCCGGTCCCTGGCCAACAATCCGCGCCTGATCCTCGCCGACGAACCCACGGCCAACCTTGACGCCAGCACCGGCCAGGACGTCACCTTGCTGCTGTGTGAGACGGCGTGCCGGGAAAACCGGGCTGTCGTCATCGTAAGCCACGACCAGCGGCTCAGGACCGCCGCCAAACGTGTCATCACCATCGAGGACGGCCGCCTCATCAGTGAAGAACGCGGTGAGCACGACCAGCATTGCCGCATGCATGCCGGAGCAGCTTCGCCATGAAAATGACCGACGAAGAACTGCTCGCCGCCCTGGCCGACCCGGCCGATGACCCGGGCCGGGTCGAGCGGATCCGGCGGGAAATAGAGGATGGCTTCCAGTTGCTCTCCAGCCGGCTGCAAAAGGCCGTTGCTGTCTTCGGATCAGCACGCCCCGGCCCGGACGATCCCCGGTACGGCATTGCCAGGGCCTTGGGAGCCCGGCTCGCCACCGAGGGCTACGCCGTCATCACCGGCGGGGGGCCGGGACTGATGGAAGCGGCCAACCGCGGCGCTTTCGAATGCGGCGGAACGTCCGTAGGGCTAGGCATCGAGCTCCCGCACGAACAGTCGCTCAATCCCTACCTGGATGTCTCCATGACCTTCCGGTACTTCTTTGCACGGAAGATCATGTTCGTCCGGTACGCCTGCGCCTTCGTTGTCCTCCCGGGCGGCTTCGGCACCCTGGACGAACTCTTCGAAGCCCTGACGCTCGTGCAGACCGGAAAGATCCACGAGTTTCCTGTCGTCCTGGTCGGCACCGAGCACTGGGCCGGGCTGATGTCCTGGATCCGGGCGCACCTCCAGGACCAGGGGCTGATCACCCCGGAGGACATCCGGCTGCTGCGCTGCACCGATGACCTCGACGAGGCCGCCGCCCTGATCGGGCTCTGCCACCTGCGCCAACTCAGCCTCTGACCTGCCAACGTCCGCCTGGTCGCCGGACCAAAGACCCTGACGCTCCGGGACGGGAGCAACGAAAATACACCTCGGAAGGAGGAACCGTGGCACCAACGTTGAAGCGCACCGTCGTGGAGGTGGGCGGCCTGCACTGGGCCACGTCGAAAGCTGTTGTGGAGCAGGTCCTGATGCGCCGGCCCGGAGTCGAGGGCGTCGAGGCAAATCCTGTCGCCCAGACCGCAACCGTCAGCTTCGACCCGGCGGTCACGTCCATCGAAGAAATCGCCGGGTGGGTACGCGATTGCGGCTACCACTGCCGGGGCGAAGCAGTACCGGACCACATCTGCTACCCGATGCAGGACATGCCCCTGCACCCGGCGGAACACCACCCCGTACGGCACGAGCAGATGGCCCACCCTCCCCAGGAGCAGATGGCGCACGTCCCCCACGAGCAGATGGCTCCCAGCGCACAGGACATGATGGGCCACGGCGGCCATGCCGGAATGTCGATGGACAGCATGGTCAAGGACATGCGCAACCGCTTCATCGTGGCAGCGGTCCTCTCGATCGGGGTGACGCTCTGGTCACCCATGGGCAGGAGCATGCTCGGCTTCACGGCCCCCACACCGTTCAGCCTGCGCGACGACGTGATGGCCCTGATCCTGTCCCTGCCCGTCATCTTCTACTCATCATGGATCTTCTTCGACGGCGCCTACCGGGCGCTGCGCGCCCGCACCCTGGACATGATGGTCCTGGTGGCCATCGCCATCGGCACCGGCTGGCTCTACAGCGTCTGGATCACCCTCACCGGGGGCGGCGAGGTCTTCTACGAAGCCGCGACCGTCCTGGCCTCCTTCGTGCTGCTGGGCCACTGGTTCGAGATGCGTGCGCGCGGCGGCGCAAACGAAGCCATCCGCACCCTGCTTGAACTCGCCCCGCCGGTGGCCGTGGTCATCCGGGACGGGGACACCGTCGAGGTCCCCACCTCCGACGTCCAGGCCGGGGACCTCCTGCTCATCCGGCCCGGATCGAAAATCCCCGTCGACGGCCAGGTCGAGGACGGACAGTCCGAGGTGGACGAGTCCATGGTTACCGGTGAAAGCCTCCCGGTGACCAAGACTGCCGGCTCGGAGGTGATCGGGGCATCCATCAACACCACCGGCACCATGCGGGTCCGTGCCACGAAAGTCGGGGCCGACACTGCCCTGGCCCAGATCGTGGCCCTCGTCCAGGAAGCGCAGAATTCCAAGGCTCCGGGCCAGCGACTGGCTGACAGGGCGGCGTTCTGGCTGGTCCTGGTGGCACTGGTGGGCGGCACCGTGACGTTCGCCGCGTGGCTGGCGGCGGGGGCGGGGGTCCAGGCCGCGCTGCTGTTCGCCATCACCGTCGTGGTGATCACCTGCCCCGATGCCCTTGGCCTGGCCACGCCCACAGCCATCATGGTGGGCACGGGCCTCGGTGCCAAGCGGGGGGTGCTGTTCAAGAACGCCACAGCACTGGAAGTCTCGGCACGGATCGATACCGTGGTGCTGGACAAGACCGGCACCCTGACCAAGGGCGAGCCGGAGGTGACGGACGTCGTCGAGGAAGGCATCGACCGCGGGCGGCTGCTGGCGCTGGCTGCAGCAGTGGAGCAGGAATCCGAGCACCCGCTCGCCGCCGCCGTCGTCCAGCACGCCCGCGGGCAGAATGTCCCCGCACTTGAGGCCGAAGGCTTCCGCAACGTTCCCGGGCACGGGGCCGGGGCCACCGTGGACGGGCACCGGGTGCTGGTGGGCAACCGCAAGCTCATGGCCAACGAAGGGGTCGACCTCGGCCGCCTCGCCGCCGTCCGGGACGAACTGGCGGGCACGGGCCGCACTGCGGTGCTCGTCGCCGTCGACGGCGGGCCCGCCGGCGTCATTGCCCTGGCCGACGCCGCCCGGCCCACAGCCGCCCCCGCGGTCGCCGCCCTCCACGAAGCCGGCATCGAAGTCGTCATGCTCACCGGGGACAATGAGGCCACCGCCAGGCGCATCGCCGGGCAACTCGGGATCGACACCGTCATCGCCGAAGTCCTGCCCGGGGACAAGTCAGCGAAGATCGCCGGGCTGCAACACGCCGGCAAGAAGGTCGCCATGGTCGGCGACGGAGTCAACGACGCCCCGGCCCTGGCCCAGGCCGATCTCGGCATCGCCATCGGCGCGGGGACCGACGTCGCGATCGAAACAGCCGACGTCGTCCTGATGCGCTCGGACCCCCTGGATGTACCCACAGCGCTGCGGATCGGCAAAGGCACCCTGCGCAAAATGCGGCAGAACCTGGGCTGGGCCGTGGGATACAACGCAATCGCCCTCCCCATCGCTGCCGGCGTCTTCGCCTTCGCCGGAGTAGTCCTCAGCCCAGAGATCGCCGCCCTTTCCATGTCCGGCTCCAGCTTCCTGGTGGCCGTGAACGCCCTGCTCCTCAAGCGCCTCCGGCTTCCCCGTCCGGATACCCCCGACGCCACCACGGCCCGCCCTGCCCGCCCGCTTTCACCGGCGCCGGCCGGCCACCACTAAGGCACCCCGTATGGACGCCCGCCTCATTCCACAAGTGCTGTTCCTGCGGGCGCAGTGGCGGCGGCGGGACGGGTGGGACACCGCCCGTATCGCCGCCCACCAGGAGCGCGCCCTGCTTCGGTTGCGCGCGGCGGCCTATGCCGGCTCGGAGTTCTACCGGCGCCACCACGCGGGCCTGCACGATGCGCCCTTGCGCGAACTGCCGCCCGTAACCAAGGCGGACCTCATGGAGCACTTCGACGAAGCCATCACGACGCCGGACCTGGACCTTGCCGGCCTGGAGAACCACCTGCGCGTCCTCACCGAGAGCGGCGGCGACCCGGGGCGGGCATGGAACGGGCGGTGGTGGGTGGCCGCCACCGCGGGGACCACGGGCAGGCGCGGGATCTTCGCCTGGAGCCGTCCGGAGTGGGCCAGGGTCCTGGCCTCGTATGCGCGCGCCTACGACTGGGCAGGCATTTCGACGGGGCCGAGGCCGGGACGGCCCGTGCGGATGGCACTGGTCAGCTCGCGGAACCTCGGCCACCAGTCAGCGGTGGTGGCGGCCTCCCTGGACACCCGGCTCATCCCTGCCCTGCGGCTGGATGTCACTGCACCCATGGGCGGGACGGTGGCGGCGCTGAACGGGTTCCAGCCAACGGTCCTCGTGGGCTACGCCTCCGCCCTGAAACCCTTGGCGGCCGAACAGCTCGCGGGGCGGCTGCGCATCGCACCGGAGGGTGTGATGTCGGCTTCCGAAGTGCTCACCCTGCAGGCCGCCAAGGACATGGAGGAGGCGTGGGGGACGGTCCCGTTCGATGTCTATGCCGCCACGGAAACAGCCGGCATCGCCTCACCCTGTACCCACCGGAACCGCCATGTGTACGAGGATTTGGTGATCGTTGAATCCGTCGACCAGGCCGGCCGTCCCGTGGAGCCGGGCCTGACAGGGGCCAAGGTGTTCGTCACCGTGCTGTTCTCCCGCACCCTGCCGCTGATCCGTTATGAGATGTCGGACAGCATCAGGCTGGGAGGCCGCGGCTGCCCCTGCGGACGATCCTTCCGGCTGCTCGAAGGCGTTGAGGGGCGGGTGGAGGACGTCCTGGTGCTCCCGGGGAGGGAAGGGAACACCACCGTCCACCCTGACGTGTTCCACCACGTACTGGACGGGGCGGGTACCTCAGGCTGGCAGGTGATCCAGGAACCCGCGCGCCTGCGCGTCCTCGTGGCCGGCATCGCCCCCGGGCATTCCGTGCAGGGCATCCGTTCCGCAGTGGCCGCTGCCCTCGAAGCAGCAGGCGTGGCCGCAGTTCCTGTCTACGTGGAACCCGTTGCGGAACTCCAGCGCACAGCCCTGGGCAAGGCACCTTTTGTGCGGGCACTCAAGGGGCAGGAGCCGTTCCCGGGCCGTTGACCCGCGGATACGGCGCGTCAGGCGACGTCGGGGTAGCTGCTGAGGATATAGTCGGCCGCCGCGGGCCCCTTCATCCGCAACTGTGAATTCCGGACATCGATGCCGCAGCGCCGCATCCCGGCCCGGAAGGCCTGGTCCGGCTTGGCAGTGAACCCGTGCAGCCGGCACCAGCTCACGTACAGGCCGTAGAGGCAATCGGGACTTAGCGGAAAATCGCGGGAGGGATCGGTGGTTGTTGCTTCTTCCAGGAACTGCTGGATATGCGATGACGCCATGGGGGCTCTTTCGCTGCTGCATTAGGTGCCGCCGGCGGACTACAGCAGCTTCTCCTGTGTACCTGTGCAGGAGGTCCGCCGGAGGGCGGGCCTTGATGCCCGTCACACTTCTGAATCTACGCGCGGGTAGGGCGGAAGTACAGGGCAGGCCGGGCGGACGCATGGTATCCGAACCCTTCACACCAATTGCTAAGGGTGCTTATCATAATGTTTCTCCGCAGAAAGTAGGGGAACGACGGGATGAACGAGATACACCGGAACCCATGATCGGCGGCGCAGGCATGGACAGGCACGACGGCGCCGGCCCGGGCGCGGCAAAGGGGCACGACGACGCCACCCAGCTGCGTGCCTACCTCCACTTCCGGCAGGTGGAGCTGGAGCGGCGGCTGGCCGAGTGGGTGCGTGTCCCCGGCGTCCTGGGGATGCCCGGGCACGCGCAGGACCTGCTGCGCTCAGCCAACTGGCTCGCGGCCGAATTCCGGGAAGCCGGCTTCCCCGTGGCGGAAGTGCTGCCTACCGGCGACTCGCACGCCGTGTACGCCGAATGGTGCGTTGCCCCCGGCGCGCCCACCGTCCTGGTCTACAGCCATCATGACGTCCGCGCCGCCAAGCCGGAGAACTGGAGCCTGACGGCACCCTTTGAGCCGGTCCTGCGAGAGGGCCGGCTCTACGGCAGGGGAAGTTCGGACGCCAAGGGCCAGGTCCTGGCGCACATCGAGGCTGTCCGCGCCCACCTCCGCGTCACGGGAGGCGCAAGTCCGGCCGTCAACCTGAAATTCCTCGTCGAAGGCGAGGAGGAGGGCGGCTCCCCGCACCTTGCCACGCTCCTGGAGGAACAGGCGGAAAGGCTCCGGGCCGACGTCGTCCTCTTCAGCGACACCCTCCTGTGGCGGGCCGACCACCCGGCTGTCTGCATGGGCCTGCGCGGGATGCTCAGCGTCCACCTGGAGCTGTACGGCCCGGAACGCGACGTGCACAGCGGCGCCGTCTCCGGAACGGCGCCCAACCCGGCCTTCGAGCTCGGCAGGCTGCTGGGCCTCATGCACGACACCGACGGCAGGATCGCCATCCCCGGATTCTACGATGACGCCGGGCCGCTTTCCGAGGACCTGCGCCGGGCTTTCGCGGAGCTGCCGTTCAGTGCGGAGGACTGGCTGGCCCGGTCCGAGAGCGGCGCCATCACCGGCGAGGAGGGCTATACCGTGCTGGAGCGGCTGTGGCTGCGGCCCGCCGTCGAAGCCACCGCGCTCATGGCCGGCGACCCGGAGGCCGTGTCCCGTGCCGCCGTTCCCGCCGTGGCATCCGCCGACCTCAGCTTCCGGATTGTGCCGGACCAGCGCCCGGAGAAGGTGGCCCAACAGTTCGAGGAGTGGGTGGCAGCTACCATCCGGCCGGGCTTTTCCTTCAGCGCGGTCCCGGACCTGGAGACCGCCCAGCTGCCCTACCGCACCCCCGCGCACCCCGCCGTCGCCGCCCTGGAACGTGCCATGGCGAAAGGATTCCAGGCTGAACGGACCGGGCGCATGGGGAATGCCGGCGGCGGTCCGGCCGAACTGCTCAGCCGCACGCTGGGCGTGCCGGTGGTCTTCTTCGGCACGGGGCTGGTGGAGGACCACTGGCACGACAGCGACGAAAGCGCCAGCCTTGACGTCCTCCTGAACGGTGCGGTCTCGCTGGCCTGCTTCTGGGACGAGCTTGCAACGATGCAAGGGATAGGGGACGACGGCGATGGACACCCACGGCAATGACGGCACGGGCGGCGCGGGAGCAGACCGGCGGACGTTCGGCATCGAGGAGGAACTGCTCCTGGTGGACCCTGGCACCGGGGAAGCCACACCCCTGGCCGGCGCACTCCTGGACCTGTACGTCCGCCCGCTGGAGGCGGCGGCGGGACCACTCCTGACGGCCGAGTTCCAGCAGGAAATGATCGAGGTGGTCACCCCGCCGCACGCCACCCTGGCCGCCCTGGAGCGGGACATCATCGCGGGCCGGGCCATCGCGCACCAGGCCGCCGGGGACGTCGGAGTGCAGGTGGCGGCGCTGGGCACCTCGCCGCTGCCCGCCGATCCCCACCCGGTGCAGCTCCGGCGGTTCCGGGCCATGACGGAGGAGTATGGACTCACCGCGCGCGAGCAGCTGACCTGCGGCTCCCACATCCATGTCTCGGTGGAATCGGCGGAGGAAGCAGTGGGGGTGCTCGACCGGATCCGGAACTGGCTGCCGGTGCTGGTGGCGCTCAGTGCAAACTCCCCGTTCTGGCACGGGCAGGACACCGGTTACGCCAGCTACCGTTCCCAGGTCTGGAGCCGGTGGCCGTCCGCCGGCCCGCTGGAGATCCTGGGCAGCCCTGACTCCTACCACCAGCTGGTGCATGACATGGTGAGCACCGGCGTCGCCATGGACGAGGGAATGATCTACTTCGACGCCCGCCTCTCCCGGCACTACCCCACCGTGGAGATCCGGGTGGCGGACGTGTGCCTGTGGCCGGAAAACACGGTGCTGCTGGCGGGGATCGCCAGGGGCCTGGTGGAAACTGCCGCGCGCGAATGGCGGGAAGGGATCGAACCTGTGGCCGTCCCGTCGGCGCTGCTCCGGCTGGCCGGCTGGAAGGCCAGCCGCTGGGGCCTGCGCGGGGAGCTGCTGGATCCGCACACGCACCGCCCCGCCCCGGCGCTCGCCGTCGTCAATGCGCTGCTGAACCACATCGGGGAGGCCCTGGCGGACATCGGGGACCTGCAGCGGGTGGAGGAGCTGGTGGACCGCACGCTGGCCAAAGGCACCGGCGCCGCCCGGCAGCTGGAGGTGCTGCACCGCACCGGGGACCTTGAGGACGTG
Source organism: Arthrobacter sp. E70 (assembly GCF_058266945.1). NCBI lineage: Bacteria > Bacillati > Actinomycetota > Actinomycetes > Micrococcales > Micrococcaceae > Arthrobacter > Arthrobacter sp. E70. Next base: position 15,142 of record NZ_JBYQFR010000013.1, read on the forward strand.
GTGGCGGACGCCGCCGAATGCACGGTCAGCGGAGCTCTGTGACCGGCGTCAGTACGTGGTGGCGTTGGGCAGCAGGAACGGCGGCCGCGGGGCCTGGTTGAAGTCGAACGCGGCGGCGATGTTTCCCAGGGCGGGGCTGTCTTCCCGTACCCCGGGACGCGGGTCAGGCCGGCCGTCGGTGGCGGGGTCGAGGCGCTCGCCGCCCAGGAAGTCATCCTCGATGAACTTGGTGTAGGCGTCGTGGCTGAGGACCTGGTGGTCGATGTAGCCCTGTTTCGCGTACGGGCTGATCACCAGGCCGGGGACGCGCATGCCGTAACCGTTGCCATCGACTGCAGGGGGCGCCACATGGTCGTAGAACCCGCCCCAGTCGTCCCACGTCAGGAAAATCACGGTGCTGTCCCAGTCGGGGCCGGCCATGATGGCGTTGATGAGCCCGGCCACGTACTCCTGCCCGGTGCTGACTTTGCTCGGCGGGTGCTCGCTGACCTCGTTGGTGGGCGCCACCCAGGTGACGGCAGGCAGCCGGCCCTCCCGGGCGTCGTCGTAGAAGCCGTCCAGGGGCTTGATGTTGCCCTGTTCGCCGTCCTCCTTGACGGTGTCGAAGTAGAGCAGCGGGTTCCAGTGGCCGGGGGTTTTGGAGTCCTGCTTGACGGGGTCGCAGGTGGCGGCGTCGTTCCGGCAGTCCGGTTCGGTGCCGTTGAACACGTAGTAGGCCCAGGGCACCGAGTGTTTGTGCAGCAGGTAGGTCAGGTCCGTCCAGGCGTAGTCCGGCACGTCCAGCTTCCTGGCGGCGTCGGCGAGTTTCTGCTTCAGGTCCGCGGGGACATCGGCGGCGTCCACGGCGGCTTTGCAGGCGGCGTACGTATCGCCGGGCTTGCAGCTGGCGGCGACCAGTTGGTCGATCTGCGCCGCGAGGTCGGGGCTGATGCCGGCGGCGGACAGCGCGGCCTGGCACGGTGCCAGGTGCAGGCTGTCCTGGCACTTGCCGAGCAGGGTGTCCTGGACGGTGACCTTGTACGGCGCGTCGGCGGGATCCTGGATGGCATTGACGCACGACGACGGGTCCCCGGCTTTGGTGCATTTGGCCGACCATTCCGAAACGAGGTACAGGTGCGCCGGCAGGCTCCAGGAGGCGGTGGCCGCGAACATGTGGTCCTGCAGGACGAAGTTGTCCGCGTAGGCCCAGTAGTTGGCCAGCTCGTTGCGGTCGTGGTAGCCCAGCACGTCCGTGGGTTTGGCGTTGTGCAGGCACGAGGTGTCGGTGGATTTGCAGCCGGACAGGGCCTTCTCCGCCTGGGCCACGAACCCGTCCATCGCGCCGTTGTCGATGTCCTTGAGTGCGTCGGCGTGGCTGTGCGGGCCGCCGGTGTTGCTGTCGGCGGGGTTGTGGAACGGCCGTGAGCAGCCGCCCGTGGATGGGTCCGGCAGGCACGCGGCGGGCTGGCCGTCCTGCATGGCGATCCCGTCCGCTCCCGGATAGGTGCCGAAATAGCTGTCGAAGGACCGGTTCTCCTGGGTGATGATCACCACGTGCTTGATCCTGTGGATCCCGCTGGCCGCCGGTGCACCGCCGGCATCAGGTCCGGAGCGTACGACGCCGGCAACCACCACTGCCAGCACCGTCACCAGGGCGGCAACCGCCGCAGCGGCGGCCAGCAGCCGTTGCCGGGTCACCGTCCGCCAAAGACCCGTCCGCCAAAGACCCGTCCGCCAAGGACCTCCTCGGCGCATCCTCCGCCAAGGAGTCCCCAGCCGCCCTCGTGCCACCGCGAGTCCCGGCCCTATGAGCCCTGGTAGACGTCGTCGCCGAAGGCGGTGACGCCGCGGTCCCGGGCGCCGCCCAGCCGGGGCAGGGAGAAGTAGTCCTCGATGCTGGCCAGCAGGCTGTAGTGGTTGTAGGGCTGGACGGAGGTTGCCCCGGCGGTGCTGAAGGGCGTGAGGACCAGGGTCCCGATCTTGCCGCCGCCCGTCCCGCCGGGGACGCTGCCCGGTGTGCCGTCCTCGGGGCCGGTGGCGCCGCCGTCGGACTCGTCAAAGGTGATCACCAGCATCCCGTCCTGCCGGTAGGCCGGCGAGGCCAGGATGGCCGGCACCTCCGCGCTCAGCCACTGGTCGGAGGTAGGCAGGCCGCCGGCGGTGCCGTCCACGCAGGGGCGGTCATGCCCGTCGTGGCAAAGGTTGGGGGTGATGTACGCCAGGTTGGGCGTGGTGTCTACCGAGGCCAGGTCCCGGGCCAGGTCGGTGAAGGGGACCACGTTCTGGCTGCACGCCGGCGTGGAGGTGATGGAGCGGAAGTAGACGAACGGGTTGTGCTTGGTGGCGTACATGTTCCCCACGGTGGCCTTCACGTGGGGATCGTCGGAGCCCAGGGACGGGTGCTGGCACGGGTGCTGCATGTCCTCCATGTAGCCCTTCCAGGTCTTCCCCGCCGCGGACAGCTGGCCCGCCACCGTGGGAACCTCGGCCGGGTAGACGCAGCCGTCGCCGTCCATCCTGCCCAGGTTGTCCGTGGACCGCGCCGTGAACTCCGTGTAGGTGTGGCAGTCCTTCTTGGTGCTGGGATTGGGCGGCTGGCCGGAGATCTGGGCCAGGTAGTTGGGCAATGAGTTGTGGGCGATGCCGTAGTAGTTTTCCAGGAGCACGCCCTGCTTCCGCAGCGTCTGGGAGAGGTAGGGGGCCGGGGAACCGTCGCCCCAGACCTTGTCATACCCTTTGTTTTCCAGGTTGATCACGAACACGTGCCCCGGCGTGCGGCCGCGGTGCGGGCTGGGCTGCAATGCGTCCCCCAGCCCGGGCTGGCTGGGGTTTCCGGTCACGGGACCGGCGGGCTGGCAGGCAGTCAGCAGCGAAAGCAGCAGGGCCAGGACCGGCAGCAGGCGGGCAGTGCCCCATCCTTTGCCAGCTGGTCTTGGGGCTGGACTTCGCACCATTTTCGGCCTTTGCTTGCTTTTCACCATTGGACGCCCCAGCGTTGCCGCCACTATCGCACACGCATGCCTGCGGTGCCACGGGCGACGCCTGTGAATTCACCGTGAATCCGGGTGCCGCATGCCGTAGGTCTTTCTGCCCTAGAAGGCGGTGCTCCCCGGGAGTTGACTTAAATCGCGGGCAGCAAAGGCCCGCCGGACGGGAAACCGCAGAAGGCGGCTCCCGCCCCGACAGAAAGGAAAGTCAGTGAAAAAGTGGTATCGGTGGCAGGACTATGTAGCGGTCGCCGCCGGACTCTTCACCGCCGTAGCGGTCCTGTTCACCCGGCAGGAAGGCATGTCCACCACGCTCATGCTGCTCTTCGGCGGGCTGCTGATTGTCAGCGGCATCATCAACCTGGCCATGCCCGGCACCCCGGCCATGGAATACGTCCAGGCTGTCATTGCTGCTGGTCTTGTCCTCTCGCCTTGGCTGGGGACGTACACGGGCGCGACGGGGGCCGCCTGGACATCATGGATCGCAGGGGCAGTGGCGCTCGTGGTCACAGCGGTGGCTATTAAGCCGAGCACCGACCTCCGCCACACCTACCGCGTCTCGCATTGATACGGGGATCCGCCATGACCGAAGTGATGCGCTATGAAGTGGGATCCGGGACCGTCCTGGTTGAGGCTGCGGACAACAGCTACGGCGTGGACCATCCGGCCCGCAACGAACAGGGGATCCTGGACACGGGCAGGCGCCTGGAAGATGCACTTGCCAGCGTCCGCCCCGCGGCCCGCGCAGCACTGGAGGCCATGGCGGAGCTCACTCCCGAACAGATCGAAGTTGAGTTCGGCGTAAAACTCGCGGGGGATGCCGGGGCGGTGATTGCCAAAAGCAGTTCGGACGCCCACTTTATCCTCCGCATGACCTGGACCCCCGAAGCGGCCGCCCCGCACGGGGAAGAGAACACGTACGGCGGGTGACAGGCGATGGTTGCGTTCCTCAACAGGGCCGACGCCGGCCGGCGGCTGGGCAAGAGGCTCGCCGGGCTGCGCGGCCAGGACGTCGTGGTGCTGGGCCTGCCCCGCGGCGGCGTCCCGGTGGCCTACGAAGTGGCCAAAGCCCTCGACGCGCCGCTGGACGTGATCGTGGTGCGCAAGCTTGGTGTTCCGTTCCAGCCCGAAGTGGCCATGGGGGCCATCGGGGAAGGGAACACGCGGGTCATCGATCAACGGACGATGTCCCTGGCCCGTGTGACGGAAGCGGACCTGCGGCAGGTGGAACGGCAGGAGCGCGCGCTCCTGGAAAGCCGGGTGGCGCGGTTCCGCCAGGGACGCCGGCGCGTCGACCTCGCCGGCCGCACTGCAGTGATCGTTGACGACGGCATCGCCACCGGGTCCACTGCGAGGGTTGCGTGCCTGGTGGCCAGGCAGCTCGGTGCTGCAAGGGTGATCCTGGCGGTGCCCGTTGCCCCCGCCCGGGCCGTCGTGGAGCTCAAGGAACCGGACGACGTCGTCTGCCTGCTGTCGCCGCAGAACTTCCAGGCCGTGGGGTACTACTACCACGACTTCTCGCCCACCGAGGACGGCGAAGTGGTGCAGCTGCTCGACGCCGCCGCCCGGCCCGCGCAGCACCAGCGGCCGGACGGGGGCAACGGCGCACTGGAGGAGGACGTGGAGATTCCCGCGGGACGGGTGGCCCTGCGCGGCAGCCTGTACCTGCCTCCCGGCTGCGGGGCCACGGTCCTGTTCGCCCACGGCAGCGGCAGCAGCCGGCACAGCCCGCGCAACCGTTTCGTGGCGTCGGTCCTGCACGGGGCCGGCCTCGGCACGGTGCTGCTGGACCTGCTGACGCCGGAGGAGGAGGTCGACCGGGCCAACGTGTTCGATATCGGCCTGCTGGCGCGGCGGCTGGTCCTCGCGACGGACTGGCTGCAATCGCGGCAGGACACGTACGCCGGACGTGTCGGCTACTTCGGGGCGAGCACCGGTGCCGGTGCCGCATTGTGGGCCGCGGCCGAACCGGGCTCACGGATTGCGGCAGTGGTCTCACGTGGTGGGCGCCCGGACCTCGCAGGCCCCAGGCTGTCCGACGTGCGGGCCCCCACCCTCCTGATCGTCGGCGGCGCCGATACTCAGGTGCTGGCGCTGAACCGGCAGGCCATGGCGCAGATGACGGCGCCCGTCCGGCTGGAAGTCGTCCCGGGTGCCACTCATCTCTTTGAGGAACCGGGAACCCTGGCCATGGCCGCCACCCTGGCCTCTGACTGGTTCCGGCAGTACCTGCTGCCGGCTCACGCGGTGCGGTCCGCGCCGGAGGCGCGGACGTGAGCGGCGGAAACACCGGCTTTGGCAGCGGCGGCGCCGGCCGCTGGGCGGAGCAGGGGGCCGGGCGCGCGGCGGAGACCAGGCAGATCCGCTCCCTGGCGCATCCGCTGGCCTCCGCTGACGACCTTGAACCTCTCGTCCGCCTCGCCGCGCCGGCACGGTTCGTGTGCCTGGGCGAGGCGTCCCACGGAACCCAGGAGTACTACCACTGGCGGGCGTTGCTGAGCCGCCGGTTGATCGAGGAATACGGCTTCAGGTGGATCGGCGTGGAAGGTGACTGGCCGGACTGCTGGCGCATCAACCGCTGGGTCCGCGGTGAGGCCGGGCAGGACCTGGATGCACGCCGGCTCCTGGCGGGCTTCGAGCGCTGGCCCACCTGGATGTGGGCCAACCACGAGGTGGCGGACTTCCTGACCTGGCTGCGCGGCTGGAACCTGCGCCTGCCCGGGCACGAGCGCACCGGCTTCTACGGCCTGGACGTCTACTCCCTGTGGGATTCGCTGCGCGAAATCTTCACCTGGCTCGAGGCCAACGCTGCCGACGCCCTTCCGGCCGCCCACCAGGCCTGGCGGTGCTTCGTCCCTTTCAGGGAAGACCCGCAGCGGTATGCCTGGAGCAACCGCCTGGTGCCGCAGTCCTGCGAAGCGGACGTGGTGTCCCTGCTGGCAGAAGTACGACGGCGGACGCTCGGCCGGGTGCACGACGACCCTTCCGCGTTCGACGCCGTCCAGAACGCCATCGTGGCCACCAACGCCGAACGCTATTACCGCACCATGGTCCGCGGTGACCGGCAGTCCTGGAACATCCGGGACCACCACATGAGCGACACCATCGACCGCCTCGCTGAACACCACGGGCCGGGTTCCAGGGGACTGGTCTGGGCGCACAACACGCACGTGGGCGATGCCCGGGCCACGGACATGGCGCACGACGGCATGGTGAACATCGGCCAGCTGGTGCGCCAGCGCCACCCGGGCGAAGTGGTGCTGGCCGGGTTCGCATCCTTCGCCGGATCCGTCACGGCCGCCGAGTCGTGGGGCTCGCCGGAATGGACCATGGACGTCCCGGCCGCCGCGCACGGCAGCCATGAGGAACTCCTGAACCAGGCGCTGGGGGAGCGCTCGCTGCTGGTGTTCGGGGCGGAACGGTCCGGCCCTTGGCTGGAATCCTGGCGCGGGCACCGGGCCATCGGGGTGGTCTACAACCCGCACCGCGAGCGGGGCAACTATGTGCCCACCCGCATGGGGGAGCGGTATGACGCGCTGTTCTGGCATCCCCGGACCGAAGCTCTGCGCCCGCTGCACCACGAGTACGTCCCCGGCGAGCCGGAACTGGAAACCGAGCCCACCGGGTTCTAGCCCACACCGAAGGAACACGATGGCCAGAGGAGCGTTATGACCACCGGAGTCGAGGGCGCCACACGGTGGCCCACCATCACCAAGGACGTGGCCGCCTTCCCCGTGCAGCCGAACCTGCTGGACTACGAGGCCGCCCGGCGGGACTTCACCTGGGACCAGGCCCGGCAGGCGCTGTCCGGCCTGCCCGGCGGCCGGGGGCTGAACATCGCCTATGAGGCGGTGGACCGGCACGCGGCCGGACCGAATGCGGACAAGGAGGCCCTGCGTTTCGTCCGCGCCGACGGCTCCACGACGTCCCTGACCTACGCCGACCTTGCCGTGCAGACCGGCAGGTTCGCCGCCGTCCTGGGTTCCCTGGGGGTGGGCCGCGGCGAGCGCGTGTTCTCGCTCCTGGGCCGCAGCCCGGAGCTGTACACCGCCGTCCTGGGCACCTTCAAGAATGGGAGCGTCTTCTGTCCGCTCTTTTCCGCCTTCGGCCCCGAACCCGTCCGGCAGCGGCTGCACCTGGGCGCCGGCCGGGTCCTGGTGACCACCAAGGCGCTGTACCGCAAGAAGGTGGCACCCGTCCGGGATGCCCTTCCGGAGCTGCGCTTCGTCCTGCTGGTGGACGCCGCCGGCGCCCCCGAGCCCGGAACCCTGGACCTGGCCGAACTCCTGGCCAGCGCTGATCAGGCAGGCGCTGGTCCGGAGGGGGAGATCGCGGACACCCAGCCCGAGGACATGGCCCTGCTGCACTTCACCAGCGGCACCACCGGCACGCCCAAGGGAGCCATCCACGTCCACGACGCTGTGGCCGCGCACTACGCCACCGGACGCTTCGCCCTGGACCTGCACCCGGACGACATCTACTGGTGCACCGCGGACCCCGGCTGGGTGACCGGCATGTCCTACGGCATCATCGCCCCGCTGGTGCACGGCGTCACCACCGTCGTGGACCAGGAGGAACTGGACGCGGACCGCTGGTACCGGATCCTCGCCGAACAGCGCGTCACCGTCTGGTACACCGCACCCACCGCGCTGCGCATGCTGATGAAGGCAGGGGCGGAACGCGCTGCCGGGCATGACCTCTCGGCCCTGCGCTTCGTGGCGAGCGTGGGCGAACCGCTGAACCCCGAGGCCGTGGTGTGGGGCAAGGACGTCTTCGGGCTGCCGGTGCACGACAACTGGTGGCAGACCGAGACCGGCGGGATCATGATCGCCAACTACCCGGCCATGCCCATCCGGCCCGGCTCCATGGGCCGCCCGCTGCCCGGCATCGAAGCGGCGTTGGTGGCCCGGGACGCCGACGGCAAACCGGTGGTCCGGGACGGTGAGGTCCAGCTGGTCACCGAACCGGATGCCATGGGGGAACTGGCGCTGCGTCCGGGCTGGCCGTCCATGTTCCGCGGCTACCTGAACGAGGAGGAGCGCTACCGCCGCTGTTTCGCCGGCGGCTGGTACCTGACGGGGGACCTGGCAAAGCGCGACGCCGACGGCTACTTCTGGTTCGTGGGCCGCGGCGACGACGTCATCAAGTCCTCCGGCCACCTGATCGGCCCCTTCGAGGTGGAAAGCTGCCTCATGGAGCACCCCGCGGTGGCCGAAGCCGGGGTGATCGGCGTGCCCGACCCCGTGGCCGGCGAAGTGGTCAAAGCCTTCGTGGAGCTCAAGCCCGGCAACGAAGCCACGGAGGACCTGCAGCTGGACATCATCGGCTTCGCCCGGAAACGGCTCGGCGCGGCGGTGGCACCACGGCTGCTGGAATTCACCGCCAACCTGCCCAAGACCCGCAGCGGCAAGATCCTCCGCCGGCTCCTGAAGGCACGCGAACTCGGCCTGCCCGAAGGCGACCTCTCCACGCTGGAAACGCCGCGGGGACAGGAACAGCAGGGGCAGGAACTACCGGGACAGGAATCCCACCAAGGAGGGCAGCCATGAGCAGCGTGCGGGGCCAGGGCGTCCCGGACCCGGAGCACGCCCTGCACCTGCTGCGGCAGATGCTGCGGGTGCGCCGGCTCGAGGAAAAATGCATCGAACTCTACAGCGCCGCGAAGATCCGCGGCTTCCTGCACGTCTACATCGGAGAGGAAGCAGTGGCCGCCGGGGTCATGGGAGCCCTGGCACCTGAGGACGCCGTGGTGGCCACCTACCGTGAACACGGCCACGCCCTGCTCCGCGGCGTCTCCGCCGGGTCCATCCTTGCCGAGATGTACGGCCACGCCGAGGGATGCTGCCGTGGACGCGGCGGTTCGATGCACCTCTTCGACGCCAACACGCGCTTCTACGGCGGCAACGCGATCGTGGCAGGCGGGCTGCCGCTCGCCGTCGGGCTGGCGCTCGCGGACCGGATGGCCGGCCGGCAGCGGGTGACCGTCTGCTTTTTCGGCGAAGGCGCCGTAGCCGAAGGCGAGTTCCACGAAAGCATGAACCTGGCCGCCCTGTGGCAGCTGCCGGTGCTCTTCTGCTGCGAAAACAACCTCTATGCCATGGGAACGGCGCTGGGCCGCTCGGAGTCCCAGACTGACATCGCGCTCAAGGCCGCCGGCTATGAAATGCCGGCCTGGGCCGTGGACGGCATGGACGTGCTGGCGGTGGAGGAGGCCGCACGCCGCGCCGTGGACGGGGTCCGCTCGGGCGGCGGCCCGCACTTCCTGGAGCTGCGTACGTACCGGTTCCGCGCGCACTCGATGTTCGACCCCGAGCTGTACCGGGAGAAATCCGAGGTGGCGCAGTGGATGGAACGGGACCCCATCCGACTGCTCCAGTCTCTCCTGGAGGCGGCAGGGCAGCTGCCGGAGAAAAAGTGGGCGGCGCTGCAGGAGGACGTGGACGCGGAGATCAGCACCGCCGTCGGATTCGCTGAGGCCGGAACCCTGGAGCCGGTGTCCGAACTCGCCCGGTTCGTGTACAGCGACACGGCAGACGGTGGCAGTGCAGGCACAAACAGCAGTACCGGTGCCGGGAAAGAAGGCGCCGGGAAAGAAGGGGGAGCAGGATGAAAACCACCTACCGGGAAGCCATGCGCGCCGCCCTCCGGGACGCGCTGCAGCGCGACGAGCGGGTCTTCCTCATGGGCGAGGACGTGGGCCGCTACGGCGGCAGCTTCGCCGTGAGCCTGGGCCTGTTGGAGGAATTCGGGCCGGAGCGGATCCGCGATACCCCGCTGTCCGAATCCGGGTTCGTCGGCGCGGGCATCGGCGCGGCGCTGGGAGGGATGCGGCCCGTCGTCGAGATCATGACCGTCAACTTCAGCCTGCTGGCGCTGGACCAGATCATCAACAACGCCGCCACCTTGCTGCACATGTCCGGCGGGCAGTTCAACGTGCCGATTGTCATCCGGATGACCACGGGTGCGGGCCGGCAGCTGGGCGCCCAGCACTCGCACAGCCTGGAGGGCTGGTACGCACACATTCCGGGCCTGCGCATCCTGGCCCCGGCCACCCTGGCCGACGCCCGGGGCATGCTTTGGACCGCGCTGCAGGACCCGGACCCGGTGCTGATTTTCGAGCATGGATCGCTGTACAACGTGGCGGGGGAGCTCGACGACGACGCCGGCGCGGTAGACATCGACAGGGCCGCGGTCCTGCGGCAGGGGGACGACCTGACCCTCATCACGTACGGCGGCACACTGCCGCTGGTACTGGAAGCCGCCGAACAGCTGGCCGAGGACGGCATCGAGGCCGGCGTCATCGACCTGCGTACGCTCCGCCCGCTGGATGAGGCGGCCATCCTCGCCAGCGTCGGCAGGACACACCGCGCGGTGGTGGTGGACGAGGGCTGGCGCAGCGGCAGCATCTCGGCGGAGATCGCCGCCCGGATCAGCGAGGGGGCGTTCTTCGACCTCGATGCGCCGGTGGAGCGGGTGTGCAGCCTGGAGGTGCCCGTCCCGTATGCCAAGCACCTGGAGCAGGCGGCACTGCCGTCCGTGGAGCGGGTGGTGGCCGCGGCGCGCAGGGCTGTGGGCAGCTCATGACCGAGTTCCGGATGCCGTCCCTGGGCGCCGACATGGAGCACGGCAAGGTGGTGGAATGGCTGGTCAAGCCGGGGGACTACGTCCACAAGGGGGACCTGGTGGCCGCGGTGGACACGGACAAGACCGTGATGGACATCGAGTCCTTCGAGGAAGGCGTAGTGGCCGAGTTCCTGGTGGAGATCGGGGACACCGTGGACGTCGGCACCCCCATCGCCCGCATCACCGCGACCCCCGCGGAACTCCCGCCGCCCCCGCAGGCAGAGCCCGGTGCAAAAGTCCCGCCGCCGGTCCGGCACCTTGCGCACACACTGGGGGTCGACGTCGGACGCATCAGCGGCACGGGCACGGACGGCGAAGTGACCAGGGCCGACGTCGAACGCGCCGCGGCAGCGCACGTCGCCGAATCGGCGCCCGGGCAGGCGCCCGCGGCCGAGGTGCCTGCCCAGGCACCGGCACCTGCTGCCGTCGAAACGCACCGGGTCCGGTCCTCGCCACTGGCGCGGCGGCTGGCGGCTGAGCTTGGCGTGGACCTGAAGGACGTCACGGGGACGGGGCCCGGCGGCGCGGTGACGGAAGATGACGTCCTCTCTGCCGTGCCGCCCAAGGAAACCCGTACGGAAACGCCGGCGGCAGCAGCGCCGTCGGAATCGCCGGCACCTGAGCCCGCAGCGGCACCCAAGGAAGCGGCAGCCAAACCGAAGGGCACGACGGCGGCGGGCGGCAAGGCGGACAGCCTGCGGCAGGCGATCGGCGCGCTGATGTCCCGGTCCAAAAAGGAGATTCCGCACTACTACCTGTCCACCACCCTGGATCTGGCGGCAGCGATGGCGTGGATGCAGGGGGTGAACCGGGAACGGCCCGTCTCGTCGCGGCTGGTGCCGTCGGCCCTGCTGCTGAAGGCCACCGCGCTGGCTGCGAAGGAGGTGCCGGACATGAACGGCTTCTTCACCAAGGGTGCCTTCCAGGCCAGCAGCGCGGTGCACCTGGGCGTGGCGGTGGCGCTGCGGCACGGCGGCCTTGTGGCGCCGGCCCTGCACGACGCCGACACGCTGACCCTGGACCAGCTGATGGACCAGCTGCGCGACCTGGTGGGCCGGGCCCGTGCCGGCAGGCTGCAGCGCGCGGAAATGGCAGATCCCACCATCACCGTGACCAACCTGGGCGACCTCGGCGTCGAGAGCGTGTTCGGCGTGATCTACCCGCCGCAGGTGGCGATGGTGGGTTTCGGCAAGGTGCTGGAGCAGCCCTGGGCGCACAACGGGATGCTCGGGATTCGGCATGCTGCGACGGCCACGCTGTCGGCCGACCACCGGGTGAGTGACGGGCTGCGTGGCGGCCGTTTCCTGGCCCGGATCGACGAATTGCTGCAGGCACCGGACAAGCTGTAGGCAAGGAGGAGCCGTGAACGAACAGGACGCACGCCATGCGGTGGTGGCGGCGATCGGCAAGGTGGCGCCCGACGTCGGGCCCGAAGACCTCGACGGCGGCGCCAGGCTGCGCCAGGACTTGGAACTGGACTCGCTGGACTTCCTCCGGCTGGTGGAGGTGATTGCCGAGTCCACGGGGGTGGACATCCCGGAGGCGGACTACCCGGCAGTGGCCACAGTGGACGGGCTGGTCAGCTACGTCGCCGGGCACGGCTGAGGAGCGGGAACGCTGGGAGGACGTCATGAAAGCCCTGGTTGTGGGGGCAGGGATCGCCGGCCTCGTCGCTGCCCGACAGCTGGGACTTGCCGGGTGGGACGTGGACGTCCTCGAAAAGTCGGATGCCCCCCGCCCGGACGGCTACATGATGGACTTCTTTGGCCCCGGGGTGGAGGCGTCGGAACGGATCGGCCTTTACCCACGGCTGGCCGATGTGGCGTACCGCGTGGAGGCAGCGGAGTATGTCGATCCTACGGGGCGGCCCAGGGCCAGCCTCAATTACGACCAGTTTTCCAGGCTTGCGGGCGGCAAGGTGCTGAGCCTGCTGCGTCCGGATATGGAGCGTGCCGCGCTCGCCGCACTTGATGACGTTCCCGCCGGCCTAGTGCGCGTCCGGTATGGGACAGCGGTGTACCGGGTGTGGAACCGTGCGGAAGTCGTACGCGTAGGCCTGGACGGCCGGGGAGATCCGGCGCTGGAAGGAGACGTCCTCATTGGGGCTGACGGCATCCATTCCGCCGTGCGGTCCGAAGTCTTCGGGCCGGAACAGCAGCATCTGCGCCCGCTGGGCATGCGGGCAGCGGCATTCATCGTGCCTGAGCCGGATCTGAACCGTCGGTTCCGGAACCGGTTCATCCTCACCGACACTCTCAACCGGGTGGCGGGGTTCTACGGCCTGCGCTCCGACGACGTCGCGGCCTTCATGGTCTACCGTGACGCCGCGGGTGGACTGCCCGACGGGATGGCCGGGACGGCGCGGGAACGTCTTCGCCGGGAGTTCGGCGGGATTGGCGGCGCTGTGGACCGGCTCCTGCAGCTGTGTCCGGAACACCCCTACGACGACGTCGTCGCACAGATTGTCATGCCTGGCTGGCAGAAGGGGAGGACTGTCCTCGTCGGGGACGCTTGCGGGGCGGTGTCGCTGCTTGCTGGCAGAAGGGGAGGACTGTCCTCGTCGGGGACGCGTGCGGGGCGGTGTCGCTGCTTGCTGGCCAAGGCGGGTCGCTCGCCATCGCCGGAGCGGCGCTGCTGGGCGACATCCTGGGACCCGCAGCTTCACCCGAAGGGATCCGGCCGGCCCTGGCCGAATTCGAGCGGCGCTGGCGGCCTGTGGTGGAGCAGGCCCAGGCTGCGGGAAGGCGGGCTGCATCCTCCTTCCTCCCCGCCAACCGCACGCAGCGCCTCCTGCGCCGCTGGATTATTCGCGCCTCGCACGCCCCGGGCCTTGACCGCATCGTTGCCCGGCAGATTATCGGCAGGATTGCGAAGTGAGCCGGGGGCCAGGCGGGCATGTCCGGCGCAGGGACTGCTGGCCCCACCGGACATGCCCGCTCCTGGGTGGATTAGCTTTGTAGCCGGATCAGCCCAATAGCCGAATCATCCCAGCGAGGCGAGGAGGTCGGCGCAGGCCTGCTCGCAGCGGCGGCACGCTTCCGCGCAAACGCGGCAGTGCTCGTGCATGGAGGCGTGCTCGCTGCATTCGTCACCGCAGGCCTTGCAAGCCGCCCGGCAGGCTTCCAGCACGGCGCGGGTGAGGTTGGCGTCATACCCCGTGTGGCGGGATAAAACGTTGCCGGTGGCGGCGCAGATATCGGCGCAGTCGAGATTGGTGCGGATGCACTTGGTCAGCTCGGCCACCATGTCCTCGCTGAGGCACGCGTCCGCGCAGGCGGTGCAGGTCTGGGCGCATTCGAAGCAGGCCGAGATGCATGCGGCGAGCTTGTCCTTGTGTACGGTGCCGAGGTCTTTGGGGTAGGTGTCCAGCATGGACTGTACGTGGGTCATTGGGTTCTCTCATTTCCGGTTGTTACGGCTGTTGATGGGTGAGTTAACAGGCGTTGTTTACGTCCGGCTGATGGAAAGCTGGTCCAGGGTCAGGGCCTGCCGCCTGGGTTGGGGTTCCGGAGGCCCGTTGGGGAGCAGGGACCGCGGGCCGGCGTGCAGCGCCAGGGCCGGAGGGTCGGGCGCTGCTGCTTTCGTAGGTGCGGGTTCGCTCCGCGACGCAGGGTAGCGGTCGCAGCACGCGTGGTGCTGAGGCAAATCGCTGTGGCACGGGGAGTTGCGCCCATCTGCAGCGGGCGGCTGGCCCGGGGCGGGAACGGACGACGGCGCGTGGCGCAGTTCAGCTGCAAGCACGGCTTCCGCGGGACCGGGGAAGTTGGCGGGGGCTGCGTGATGGACCACTGACACTGCCGCCGCGGACCCCGGCACCAGCGCATACCTAGTGCCCTGGAAGTACGAGACCGCAGCCACCAGCAGCAGCCCGGAAAGAAGCCAGGCGAAAAGGATCCGCGGCATCGAAAGCTCGTGGACCGGCCTCGGGCGGTGCGGCGGTGGCTTCGTTACTGTCTCCTTGCGTCGGGCGCAGGTCCTGTTCCATGGTTCCGGCGGGACCTTTGTGATCTACTACTAAGTAGACTGACTATTTTCGTCCAGAAAATCAAGGGAAGCAGTACCCGCCAAGTCGTGCAGCAGGCTGGGATCCGCAATGGAAAGGGAGAACATGGCCGAACCGCTGGTCATCGTTTTTGATGTCAACGAGACCCTGTCCGACATGGCCCCGCTGGGGGAAGCATTCGCTCAAGTAGGCGCACCACGCGCGCTGGCCAAGCTCTGGTTTGCCACGCTCCTGCGCGACGGCTTCGCCCTCGCCGCCAGCGGCGACAAGGAACCCTTCGCCACCATCGGCGCCGATGCCCTCCGCATCCTGCTGGGATCCGAAGGAATCAGCGGAAACCTGGACACCGCCGTCGAGCGCGTCCTGGCTGCCATGCAGAACCTTTCCCTGCATGCGGACGTCCCTGAGGGCGTCCGCGCCCTGGCGGCGGCCGGCCACCGGCTGGTCACCCTGACCAATGGCGGCACGGCAAATTCCGACAAACTGCTGGTTGCCGGCGGCATCCGGGACAAATTCGAACTGCTCCTCTCTGTTGAGGACGCCCCTGCGTGGAAGCCGGCGAAGGCCGCCTATGCATACGCGGCAGCCGCGACCGGGGCGGATCCGTCCGGGATGCTGATGGTGGCTGTGCACCCCTGGGACATCCACGGGGCGGCCAAAGCCGGGCTGCGCACAGCCTGGATCAATCGGACCGGAGCCCGCTACCCCTCTTATTTCCGGTCCCCGGACATCGTCATCCCCGCACTGACCGCCCTGCCCCCGGCTCTCGCCGCATAGGCCTGTCCGGCCAACGGTAACGCGGGGCGGACAGCGGGCTTAGCCTTGTTACGGTGACTGCACGGATCCGACAGGAGAGCCCATGAACCAGCCAGCTGATCACCCCGGCGCAGCGTATGTGCCGCGGAAGATCACCGGACCGGTGCTGATGGGCGCGGTGCCCGGCCAGCCCCTTGCCGTTGCGCACCGCGCCGCGGAACTGGCCTTCAGCCTGGGCGTGGAGCTGGTTTGCGCCTACGTGGACGTCACCACGTACCCTGCCGAGGAACCCGACGGGCGGGTCGAGGCGCTGCCGATCGATCCGGACGGCATCGACGACGACATCGAGGGCATCAGCGCGGACCTCCGGGTGCGGCTGCAGGAAGCGTTCGACGGGACGGGCATCCGCTGGTCCTTCGTGACCCTGGCCGGAGACCCTGCCCGGGCGCTGGGCCACCTGGCGGAGTCACGCGACGCGTCGGTCATTGTGGTGGGAACCCGCGAACGCGGCCTCGGTGCACGCCTTGAGGAGCTGCTCGTGGGCTCGGTGGCCGTCCACCTGACGCACCGCCAGGACCGGCCCGTGCTGGTGGTTCCGCTCGCCCCGCACCCGAAACCGCACGCCAGGCCGCGCCGGCAGGAGGGCCGCTGATGCTCCCAGCCGACAAGGACGCCGCCGCTTCCGCCACGAGGGATGCGGATGCCGGGACGCTCGGCGAGGCGAGGACCCACCGGCCGGTCCATCTGCACCCGGGGTTCGTGGCCGTCGTCGTCCTCGGCGGCATGCTCGGTGCCCTGGCCCGCTACGGGCTCGGCGCTGTCCTGCCCGCCCCGGGCGGGTGGCCGCTGCCCACCTTGACCATCAACCTGGCCGGCGCCTTCCTGCTCGGCGCCCTGCTCGAGGCCCTGGTGCGCCGCGGCCCGGACGCCGGACGGCGCAGGGTCATCCGCCTGCTCGCCGGCACAGGCTTCCTCGGCGCCTTCACCACGTACAGCACCCTGGCGCTGGAAACGAACGCCCTGCTTGGGACTGGACGCAGCACGGATGCGCTGCTGTACGTCGCCGCCACCCTGGTGGGCGGGGCGGCGGCCACGGTGGCCGGGATCGCGTTGGCCGCAGGAAACCACCGCCGTACGGGAGTAAAGCGGTGAACGCCCTGGTCATCGCTCTGGTCGGACTTGCCGGCGGCCTCGGCGCCGGGACGCGGTTCGTCGTCGACGGACTCATCCGCGCCAAGTTCCGCACCGCCCTCCCCGTGGCCACCATCGCCATCAATGTCACGGGCTCTTTCCTCCTGGGCCTGGTCGCGGGGGCCGTCATCGTCCACGCCGCGCCCCCGGAACTCCAGGCCATCGCGGGTACCGGGTTCCTCGGCGGCTACACCACCTTCAGTACGGCCAGTTTCGAGACGGTCCGCCTGGTGCAGTCCCGGCGCACCGGCCTCGCGCTGCTCAACGGGATCGGCACCGCCGTTGTGGCCGTGGCCGCCGCGGCTGCGGGGCTGGCACTGGGGGCACGTCTCTAAGGGCGGATTCACCCTATTGCCTTGCCCGGGTTTTGGTTGGAGCATCGAGGTACCCGTAGGGCAAAGAGCCGGGGGTGTTGACGTGGATTCGGTCCAGCTTGACGGTTTGAGCGTGGCCTACACCCGGGCGGGTGCCGGGCCGCCGTTGGTCCTCTTGCACGGCTAGGTTGGAAACGGCCTTGCCACCTGGAAGCGGCAGCTGGAGGAGTTCTCGGAAGACTTCACAGTGGTCGCCTGGGATGCCCCCGGAGCGGGGGAGTCTTCGGATCCGCCCGAGGATTTTGGCATCGCGGGCTACGCCGACTGCCTGGCCGGCTTCATCGAACGGCTCGGCCTGCGGAACCCGTGCATTGTCGGGTTGTCCTTCGGTGGAGCGCTGGCTATTGCATTCGCGCGCCGCCACCCCGCCGTACCTGCAAGCTTGGTGCTTGCCTCCGCCTACGCGGGCTGGGGAGGCTCCCTTCCGGCTGACATGGCACGTCAGCGCCTGCAGCAGGCGCTGGAGCTGTCAAGGCTAACCCCGCAGAATTTCGTCGACACCCTGCTGCCAACGATGTTCGCCGCGTCGGCGCCGCAGGAGCAGGTGGACCTCTTTGGCGCGGCCCTGCGGCGGTTCCACCCGGCAGGCTTCCGGGCGATGGCCCGCGCCTCCGCTGAAGATGTTCGGGAGGCCCTGCCCTTGATCTCCATACCGACCCTGCTCGTCTAGAGCGATAAGGATGTCCGCGCTCCACTGGACGTCGCGCTGGCACTCAACGCTGCCATCGAGGGGTCCACCCTGGTGGTGCTTCCCGGTGCCGGGCACCTGTGTCAGATCGACGCCGCAGATGAATTCAATGCAACTGTCCGGGCTTTCCTGGGCAAATGTGTGAATTGAGAGCCTGCCGACTGCATCCACCACGAGGAAGCTCCGTCCGCAGGGATGAGGTGCGGCAGCTACAGCGGTTCGGTCCCGAAGCGCACGGGCCTTGAACCGGCGAGCCTGGCGTAACGCCGCCGTTCCAGCAGGAACGTGTCGCGGCCGAACGAATACGTGAGCAGTGCAAGGGCCGCCGCTGCGACAACGGTTGCTGCGGCCGTAGGGATGCCGGGGAACAGCGCAACCAGCAGCGCGAACGGCTGGAACGCCCCGATCGCCTTCCGCGCCGCGCTGTGCGGCAGCGGTCCGCGCAGGTGCGGCCGGAAGAACCCGAGGGCCACGAACACGTAGTACATGGCCCCGGTCACCAGGGTCCAGGGGCCCACGACGCCGGCCGCCGCGGCGGACAGGACGAGGACCAGGGCGGCGTCTGTGGCGGCATCGAAGCGGGCACCGGCCGCCGATGCCGTTCCGGTGCGCCGCGCCACCAGCCCGTCGAGCGCATCGAGCAGGAAGGCCACGCCGCCCAGGACCACGAGAAGGAGGTCCGGTGGGCGGCCGGTGATCAGTTGCGGCACGGCCAGGACGGCGCAAAGGGCGGCGAGGAGGGCGCGCAGCAGCGTGACCCGGTCCGCTGGCGTGGAGAACCGCGGGCTACGCCGCAGCAGAGAGGCGACGGCGGCTCCGGTTACCAAGGCGCCGGCGCAGAGGCCGGCCAGCTGCAGCCCCAGTCCCGGGGAGGACAGGGACGAAAGCCACAGCGCCGAGACCCCGAACGCGGCAGCGGCAGCCATCGTGTCCGGCGCGGCCCGTTCAGCTGCGCTGTCCATGTGCCACCTCCCTTCCGCATGCTAACAACGCCCCCGGCCCCGGCGATCTTGGCGCCCCGGGACGGCGCGCGGGCCTCACACCCCGGGTCGCGGCGTCGGACGCTCCACTACGCCGCCCCGCCGCCTCGGTGCCGCACGGACCAGGCCCGCGATGGCCAGAAGCGTGCCGATTCCCTCGGCGACCGCACTGAGGGCCTTGGAAAAGAACCACACGGGGTCGTACATGGCCGGTATCGGTCCGATGGCCGGGATGTCGACGTAGTAGTAAAGCATCACGGCAGCGAACGCGCTGGCAGCCACCAACAGGGCCACGGCGTAGGCCGCCCTGCTGCCGCGGACCAGGACGTAAATGCCGACCACCAGCGCCGCTGCCGCCTCAAGCAGGAAGAGCGTGCCCTGGCTGATGCCTCCGGGCGGCGCGTTGTTGTAGCCGGGCGCCAGGAAGAGGTGTACTCCGGCGTCGATGAACAAAGCCAGTGCGGTGAGCAGTCGTAGTGCCACGCTTATGTATACGCCCGCTGCCAGGGTTCGGTTCAAGGAATGGGGGCACTATGTGGATACCCGCGGCCAGTACACCCCTCAGGTCCGGGCCGTCTTGCTCGCAACGCTGGCTGGTTGGTGTTCCTTCTGCCAGGGCCAGCGCCCGGTGATCTCCAGTTCAAGGGAGAAACTCAGGAACGTCCGGATGAGCACGATCACTGCCAGGACTCCCACACTGGTGAAAGTCGGCGTCACGGCAACGGTGCGGATGATGTCAGCGGCCACCAGAAGTTCCAGGCCCAGCAGGATGGAACGGCCCAACAGCTGCCGGTACTGCCGGTAGACCGACGTTGGCTCCGGCCCGGGGCCGCTATGCGGAAAGCTCCGCCCCCGGACAGCCAGGGGAATGGACACGATTGCTCCGATGACCATGATGGCCACGCCGGCAAAGTCCATGTACTGCCCGGCGGTCTCGATGATTTCCTTGAAATTCATTTTTCCCACCGTACAGAAAGCTCAGCATGCTTACTAGTCTTGCCGGATTCCCGCTGTTGGACGCGGCGGGAATAATTGCGGGCAGCCGGGGTATTGTGCCCGGTAGCGGGCAGCGGAGCCTGCGGACCTACCAGTGAGGAGTATGGCAATGACCCTTCCGAAGGAACTAACGCCGGGAACGTGGACCTTGGACATGGCGCACAGCGAGATTGGTTTCAGCGTCCGCCATGCCGGGATCAGCAAGGTCCGGGGCCGGTTCAAGGAGGCCCAGGCCGAGGCACATGTGGGGCAGTCGCTCGCGGACTCCTCGCTGCGTGCAACGGTTGCCACAGCCAGCTTCGATTCGGGGGACGCCAACCGTGACGGCCACGTGCGCGGAGCGGACTTCTTCGACGTCGAAAAGTACCCGGAGATGACGTTCCGCGGCACCCATATTGAAGGGGACGGGGAGGAATACACCCTCACCGGTGACCTGACCATCAAGGGTGTCACCCGGCCGGTGGAGCTCGAAGTCGAGTTCACCGGTGTTGCCGTGGACCCGTTCGGCGCCACGCGTGCCGGGTTCTCGGCTGAGACCGAGATCAGCCGCAAGGAGTTCGGCCTGACGTGGAACGCCGCACTGGAGGCCGGCGGCGTGCTGGTCAGCGACAAGGTCAAGATCAACCTTGAGGCAGCCCTCGTCAAGCAGGGCTGAGCGGGCGCCTGGAGCAGCCCCCGCCCATGGTGACCGTCGCACCAGGGCGGGGGACCGCCGTCGTGCGCCCTTAAACGGCGCGCCCTTAGCCGATGACCGGCCGCTCTTCCGGGAGCTGGTAGAGGCGGGGACGTGAGGAGAGCGCCAGGGAGGAGGCCACCGTGATGGTCCCGATGCGGCCCGTGAACATCAGCACCATCAGGACCCACTGGGCGTCGGCGGGAAGGCCGGGGGTGATGCCGGTGCTCAGGCCCACCGTGGCGAACGCCGAAATGCTCTCGAAGAGGACTTTGTCCAGGGGCAGGTCCGTGAACATGAGCAGCAGCAGGGTTCCGGCCACCACGGCCGCCACGCCAAGGAGCGCAACGGACAGGGCCTGCCGCTGGGAGGACGAACTGATAGAGCGGTGCGCGATGGTCACGTGGTCCCGGCCGCGGACCTCATTCCAGATCGCGAAGAACAGCACCAGGAACGTGGTGACCTTGATGCCGCCGGCGGTTCCGGCGCTGCCGCCGCCGATGAACATCAAAATGTCCGTCACCAGCAGGGTCTCCGGCGATGCGGCGCCGTAGTCGATGCTGTTGAACCCTGCCGTGCGGGGGAAGACGGTGCCGGCCAGGGTTGCCAGGATCTTCCCGCCCGCGGGCATCGCGCCCAGGGTCTGTTCCCGGTTCCATTCGAAGGCGGCGAACAGTGCTGCACCCGCCGCTAAAAGGAGCAGGCTGCCGTAGATGGTCAGGCGCATGTGGACCGTCCAGTCCTTCACCCGGACGCCGCCGCGCAGCAGGGAGATCAGCACCGGGAAGCCCAGGCCTCCGGCCATGACAGCGGCGCAGATGGGGACGATGATCCAGGGATCGCCCGCAAAACCCACCAGGCTGTCGCTGTAGAGGGCGAAGCCGGCGTTGTTGAAGGCGGAGACGGCATGGAAGACCCCATGCCACAGGGCGGTGGCGGGGTTGTGGTCGTATTCGATCCAGTAACGTCCCGTGAGGATGAGGGCGGTGCCGGCCTCGAACAGGAGCATGATCCGGGCGACGCTGAACAGCACGGAGCGGACGTCCCCGAAGTTCAGGGTGTGGGTCTCGGACTGGGCGATCAGCTGCCCGCGCAGGCCGATGGTTTTCCGCACCAGGAGCGACAGCAGCGTGGCCAGGGTCATGATGCCGAACCCGCCCACCTGGATGAGCCCCAAAATCACCCCCTGCCCGAAGGGGGTCCAGAACGTGGCGGTGTCCACTGTGGCCAGGCCGGTGACGCAGACCGCCGAGACTGAGGTGAACAGGGCCGTCAGCAGCGGTTCCGGCTGCGGGTCGGTGTGCGCGGCGGGAAGCATCAGCAGCCCGGCACCGATGAGGATCACGGTCAGGAAGGCGAGTGGCACCAGCCGCACCGGATGCAGCAGCACACGGCCCAGGGTGCTTCCGCCGCCACGTTCGGGGAGCGGGGGGAGGCTCCTGCTGCGGATTCGTCCGGGCGCGGCTTTCAGCGGTTCTTCCACAGCCCCCAGAGTAGTGCAGCCCCCCGGGTACTGCAGGAGGCAGGGCGCTCACAGGGGCTGCGGCCGCACCTGCACGTTGCGCAGCGAACGGATGAGTGCGACGGCGGTGATGGACCCGGCTGCCATGATGGACGCCAGCACCACCACCTGGAACCGGCCGCTTCCAGGGGCGAGGCGCCGCCGAAGATGGCGCCCACGAAGGCACCGGGCAGGGTGACCAGCCCAGTGGTCTTGGTCTGGTCCGTGGACGGGATCAGCGCTGAATGCACTGCCTGCCGGGCCTGGGCCAGGGTGGCCTGCCGGGGCGTGGCGCCGAGAGCCAGCCACCCCTCCACCTGGTCCCACTGTTCCACTACGGCCTCGGAGAAGCGGCGTCCTGCCAGCGCGGCGATGGTCATGGAGTTGCCGATCACGATCCCGCCCACGGCCAGGACGTACCGGGGTGCGAACTCGACGGCCCCGGTCCCAAACACGACCGCAAGCGTTACCAGGATGCCGGCTCCCATGGTTGCGGCCACCACGGCGAACCGCCGCCACGACCAGGTGAGGCGCCGCGTCGCGGTCACCGCCGCCACGGTGAACATCACCAGCAATGCCGCGCCCACCCACAGGGGCTCGGCGATGATGCCGCCCAGCACCAGGCTGATGACTGCCAGCTGGGCCGTCCCGCGCAGGATGGCCAGGGCCGGGGAGAAGTACGACGGCGTCCGCGAGCCCCACAGGAATCCCACCGTGAGTGCCACCAGGGTGGCGAGGGCCACGAAGGTCGGCGCCAAGGGGGCAAGGTCAGGCATTGCTTCAGCTTACTGAGGGGACGGGACGGGTACTGGGGCTCGTCGAAGTCGAGTACTCCGGATCATTGCCCCCGGCCAAAACGGCGGCCTACGCTTGCGCGTAAATGGGTGGAAGTAATGGCCCGTCCGGTGACGGCGGACAGGGTGCCGCAAGCGATTGTGCTCAGGAGTTGTGCGATGAAAACCACCCCGTCCACCCGTACCAGCCAGTTCCTGGTCCTGCTCCTGGTCCTGGCCGGCGCCGTCTTGGGCGCCCCCGGCCGGGCCGAGGCAGACCCGGTCTACGGCACCCAGAGCATCGCCTACTCGGGGGTCAGCAACCCGCCCACATCGGACAAGCCGCAGAGCAAACTGTGGTTCAACGCCGGGTCCTGGTGGGCCGAGATGTGGACCACGGGGACGGGCTGGAGCATCTACCGCCTGGACCGCTCCACCGAGACATGGGTCAACACCGGAATCGTCAATGACACCCGCGCGAACACCCTGGCCGATGTGCTCTGGGACGGCAGCAAGCTCTATATCGCGTCCCATGTGGTGACCGTGACGGGGGACGGAACCCCGAACCCCTCCCAGTCCGGACAGCCCGCCAGGCTCTACCGGTACAGCTACAGCGGCGGTTCCTACGCCCTCGATCCAGGCTTCCCCACCACCGTCACTACCAATTCCAGCGAATCCATGACCATTGACCAGGACTCGCTCGGAGGTATCTGGGCGACGTGGACGCAGGTGGCCGGCAACTCCACGTCCGGCTACACCAACACGGTCTACGTCAACCACTCCGCCGATGCCGGGGCTACCTGGGACGTCCCGTTCGTGCTCCCGGTCGCCAGCCCGCATCCGGCACCCGACGATATTTCCGCCGTCGTGGCGTTCAACCGCAACCAGATTGGCATCATGTGGAGCGACCACGTCGCCAACACCGTCTGGTGGGCCACGCACGCGGACGGCAAAGCGGCCGACTCGAACTGGCAGCTGCAGCCAGCGATGCGCGGCAAAGGCCAGGCGGACGACCACCTCAACCTCAAATCACTCCAGTCGGACACCGCCGGGCGCGTCTTCGCCGCCGTGAAGACCAGCCTGAACGACTACTCCCCGGACCCCACCGTGCCGCAGCTGGTGCTGCTGGTCTTCAAGCCGGGCACCGCCGCCTTTACCCAGTCCACCATCTCCGTGGCCGGCGACTGCGTCACCCGCCCGCAGATCCTGCTGGATACGCAGAACAACATGGTGCACGCCTTCCAGACCGCGCCGCCCACATCCGTCACTGGGTGTTCCTATTCGGGAGCGGCGGGCGCCATCTATGAGAAGACCGCGTCCGTGGACAACCCGGTCTTCGGGCCCGGCCGGGGAACGCCGATCATCCAGAGCGCCTCCTCGTCCAATATGAACAACGCCACCACCACCAAGCAGAGCGTGGACAGTTCCACCGGGTTGGTCGTGCTGGCCAGCGACCATGTGGCCAAGCGGTACTGGTTCTCGGACCGCCCGCTCGGTACGGCCACCCCGCCGCCCCCGGCGACCCCCACCGCGTCATTTACCGCCACTCCCACCTCCGGGACGGCACCTCTGGACGTGGCGTTCACTGACACCTCAACCGGATCGCCCACCTCATGGAGCTGGGCGTTTGGCGACGGCGGCACGTCCACGGTGCAGAACCCCGCGCACAGCTACGCCGCGGCCGGAACTTACACGGCCACGCTGACGGCCGGCAACAGCACGGGCTCCACCACTGCGAGCGCCACCATCACCGTCAGTGCCGCCCCGCCGCCGCCCGCCACGGGCGGCATCACGGTGGTGAGCTCCAGCACCACCTACTCGGGGACGGCCACGCCCACGGCTGCGTTGCCCGTCCCTTCAGGCACCGCCGCGGGCGACGTGCTGGTGGCCTCCGTCGCCGCCGACCTGAACCCCGCGATGACCCCGCCTGCCGGCTGGACGGCCATCGTCAGCGGGCTCTCGGTCAGCACCGGCGCCCGGCTGTTCAGTTACTACCACGTGGTGGGCGCCTCCGACCCGGCGAGCTACACGTGGACGTTCAGCACCTCCGTGAAGTGGGGCGGCGGCATGACCGCCTACCGTGGCGTCAACAACACAACACCGCTGGACAGCAGCGTGGTCACTGCTGCGGACATCAGCTGGACGAAGTCGAGCCTCACGGTGGGCAGCATCACCACGGCCACCAACGGGGCCATGCAGATCAGCACGATCATCTGCGACTGCGCTTCGCCGGTGTTCTCCCCGCCCAGCGGCTGGACGCAGCGCTGGCAGTCGGCGGGCGGCCAGATCGCCGAGCAGGCGGACGTGCTGCAGGCGGCCGCGGGAGCGACGGGCACTGCCACCTGGAATTTCAGTGCCATCAGGGGAGCGGCGGCCTGGCGGACGGCGTTGAAACCGGCGGGCTAATCGTCACCAGACCCTTGCCGGTTTCTTCAGTGCGGGTTTTCGAGGGAGATGGTTTCCAGGTGCTCGGGGACGCGGGCCTTCCACCCGAGCTGGCGTTTGATGCGGGCCCTCAGCGCGTCGGAGGCGTCGGCTTCGCCATGCGTTACGTAGGTCATGGCAGGGGCGGCGGGGGCGGTCTTCATCCACTGGACCAGTTCGTTGGAATCGGCGTGCGCGGACAGTCCTTCCATCTGGATGACCTCGGCCTTGATGCTGATGTCCTGTCCGTAGATGCGCAGGTCCTTGGCGCCTGCGGCGAGGGCGGCGCCCCTGGTTCCTCCGGCCTGGTATCCGCTGAGGATGATTGCGTTGCGCGGGTCCGGCCCGTACGCCGCGAGGTGGTGGAGGATCCGGCCGCCGGTGAGCATGCCGCTCGCGGAAATGATGATCATGGGCCCGCCCCGGAGATTGAGCAGTTTGGATTCGTCGCCGCTGCGGACAGGGGTAGCGACTTTGTACAGGGCCTTGAACTCGTGCTCTTGGAGCCGATGTTCCTCGCGGTGGCGCTGGTACATGTCCGATGCGTCGATGGCCATGGGACTGTTGAGGTAGACCGGGATCGGCGGGATGGCGCGTTTGGCGAGAAGCCGGGAGAGGTGCAGCAGTACGGTTTCGGCGCGGCCGACGGCGAACGCGGCGATCATGATGACCCCGTGCCGTTTTGCCACACGGGTGATGATGGCGCCGAGTTCGGCTTCAGGGTCGCCAACCGGGTGCGCCCGGTTGCCGTACGTGGACTCGGTGACCAGTACATCGACCCGTTCCAGGGCTCTGGGCGGGTACATCAGGGGGTCGTGGGGGAGGGTGATGGGTTGATGATGCCTTGTGGTCTGCGTAGCGGGCTTCCTCTTCCTGGAGGTAGCCGTTGTCGGGAAGCAGCAGCGTGCACAGCTCGGAGGTGCCCGGCGTAGCGTAGACGGGCCCGCGGAAACCGTCGCGCACCAGTGCGGGGACGTATCCGCTGTGGTCAAGGTGGGCATGGGTGAGGACAACGGCGTCAATGTTTGCCGGATTGATCTGGAAAGGTACGCGGTTGCGGTCCCGCAGGTTCTTATAGCCCTGGAACAGCCCGCACTCGATAAGGACCCGGTGGCCCTGCGACAGCAGCAGGTATCTGGAACCTGTCACGGTGTCCGCTGCGCCAAGAAACCGCAGTGTCGGGGGATGCGTTTCCCTCATGGACGCTCCTTACACACTGCGGTTTCGGCGGCGCGGAAACCCGCGCGGGGTGTCAAGGTGCCGGACGGGACCGCCCCTGTTAGCCGCGGCTGATGGGAAGTTTCTTTGCTTCGGCGGGCTGGGCTTCGCCGGGCAGCGGGGCGCGGACTTCCAGGACGCCGTTGGTGTAGGTGGCCTTGATGTCTTCTTCCTTTACCCCTTCGGGGAGCGGGATGTTGCGGCTGAAGGATCCGTAACGGAACTCCGACCGGTAGCTGCCTTTGTCCTTGTGTTCTTCTTTTTCCTGGCGTTCGGCACGGATCCGCAGGAACCCGTCGTCCATGGTGATTGCAATGTCCTTGTCCGGATCAACCCCGGGCATCTCGGCACGGACCACCAGGGTTTTACCGTCGACGTACTCTTCAACCCGGATGGGGGCCGGGCCTGCCGCGGAGTCGAACATGCGTTCCATGGAGTCCAGCAGCTCCGCCGGGGACCGCAAGATGGTGTTGAAGGGGGAGGTCCGCCGGGTGGTTGCGAACGGGGACCATTTGAGCAGATCAGACATGACAGATTCTCCGCATTCGATGTAGGCGAAGGCCCTCGGCGGGGCCGGTGCCAGTCCAGTCAATACCCGTGAAGGTGGGGCGGATAGAGACAAAAGACCCGCCTGCCGGATGTTTTCGTACCCTCGCTGGCCCCGGGTTGCCGTTCCCGAAAAATGGGGGCTTTCGCCCCTGCCGGCACGCGGAAGACGTCCCCTAGTCTGGCCAGCGAAAGGGATTACCATGACCAGCACCGATTCGTTCCTGATAGTCGTTGGCTTTGACGGGTCCAAACATTCCCGCGCAGCACTGGACTGGGCCATGGATGAGGCCCGCCAGCGCCACGGCCAGCTGCGCCTGGTCACGGCCTGGGACAAACCCCAGCTGGCGTGGTACCCCGCCGTCCTGGAAACGGCGGCAGGTGAAATAGTCACTGAGGAGTCTCCGGAGCAGGCTGCCCGGACGCTGCAGGCTGAGGCGCTGCAGTCCGCTGCGGACGGCGGCGTGAGCGCCACGGCACAGCTCGTTAAAACCCACTCGCCTGCCTCCGCGATCCTCGACGCCGCCAAGGATGCGGGTCTTGTCATCGTCGGCTCCAGGGGGCGTGGAGGATTCCCCGGGCTGCACCTGGGCTCGGTCTCCACGCAGGTGGTCAACCACGCGCAGTGTCCTGTGCTGGTGGTCCCTTCCAAGGTGTAACTTCCCCTGTTGCACGTGGGGGTTCGGCCGTAGAATTAAACCGCCTGCAGGTAACCATCAGATGACGCCGGGTTGTTCAGGACATGAGAATGTCCGAGCCTTCTCTTAGCGAGATCGCGAAGGTACCTGCAGGTTCTGCATTTAAACCCGCCTACCAGGGGGTGGGTTGGTCCCGGTGGCCGGACGGGATAAGACTGTGGGTATGGCACGGGGAACGCTTCGGATCTTCCTGGGGGCCGCCACCGGGGCGGGCACCACCTACGCCATGCTGCGGGAAGCCCACCGGCTCCTGGCCAGTGGCAGGGATGTGGCCGTCGGCATCGCCGTGGACCACGGCAGGCAGGACACCCGGCAGCTCCTGGAAGGGCTCGACGCCGTGGCGCCGCGCCTCGTGAGGGACGTCGCCGGTGCGGAGGTACCCGACCTCGACGTGGCGGCGTTGCTGGAGCGGCGCCCGGACGTGGCCGTCGTCGACGAATATGCCCACGTGAACGCCCCGGGCAGCCGGAACAAACACCGGTGGCAGGACATCGAGGAGCTCCTGGCGGCCGGTACGGATGTGCTGTCCACCCTTGCCGTCCAGCACCTTGCCTCGCTGCAGGATGTGGTCGCCTCCATTACCGAGGAACCGGGGGGAGACACGGTACCGGACGGAATCGTGCGGCGGGCGGACCACATTGAATTGGTGGACATCTCCCCGGACCTCCTGCGCCAGCGGGTGGCCGACGGAAAAATCTTCCCGACGGGCCGGATTGATGCCGCCCTGGCCAACGAGTTCCGCCTGGGCAACCTCATCGCACTCCGCGAGGTCGCCCTGATCTGGCTGGCGGACCGGGTGGACGAAGGGCTGGCCACCTACCGGGAAAGCCGGGGGATCACCGCAACATGGCCTGCCCGTGAGCGGGTGGTCGTGGGACTCAATGGCGGACCCGAGGGGGAGATGCTGATCCGGCGGGCCTCCCGGATCCTGTCCCGGGTCAACGGCGGCGACCTCCTGGCCGTCCACGTGCGCCGCGCGGACGCCGGCCCTACGGAATCCGTCCAGGCGCTGGAAGCCCAGCGGCGCCTGGTCACCGACCTCGGCGGCACCTGCCACACCGTGTCCGGGGACGACCCAGCGGAGTCGCTCCTGGACTTTGCCCGCAGCGTCAACGCCACACAGATCGTCATCGGCGCCTCGCCCGGCAGGCTGTGGAACCGGATCCTGGGCGCAGGCGTCGGCGCCAAAGTGGTGCGCGGATCCGGCGACATCGACGTGCACATCGTGTCCCATCCGCAGGGCAGCCGCAGCCTGCCCCGGCCGGCACCCGCGGCGCTCGGCCGTGCACGCACTACCGCCGGGTTCGTCCTGGCCGTGGTGCTTCCGGTCCTGCTTACGGCAGCCATGTCCGCCCTCCCGGACCTCAACCTGGCCACCCACACGCTCGTCCACATCACCGGCGTGATGGCGGTGGCATTCATCGGCGGCCTGTGGCCCGCGGTGCTCGCGGCGGTCCTGGGTTCGCTGCTGCTCAACTACTTCCAGACCGACCCGGTGGGAACCTTCAAGATCGACGACCCGCAAAACGTCTTCGCGCTGCTGGTCTTCCTCAGCGCGGCGGTGGCGGTGTCGCTCGTGGTGGGGCTTTCCGCCAGGAGGGCCCGGGCGGCAGCCAGGGCCCGCGCCGAAGCCGCCACCCTGGCCGACCTGGCCAACGATGCCCTCCTCGCCGATGACACTGTCGCGGCTTTCATGGACAAGGTCCGGCAAACCTTCCAGGTTTCCTCTGCAGGGCTGTTCACCAGGCCCGGAGACGGGGAAGGCCCATGGGAACTTCAGGCCTTCTCGGGGGCGCGGCCGCCATCGGCTCCGGACGCGGCAGGGCTCGCGGACAGCGTGGAACTGGCAGACCCCCGCACTGCCCTCGTCCTGTCCGGCCGGACCCTGACAGCGGGCGACCGGCTCCTCCTCACGGCCCACGGCGCCCACCTTCTCCTGCTGCTGCAGCGCCATGCCCTGCAGCGGACGCTGCAAAACACCGCCAAACTGGCCGAGGGGAACAGCGTGCGCACGTCCATCCTCCGGGCCGTCAGCCATGACCTGCGCACCCCGCTGGCCGGGATCAAGCTCGCCGTGACGGCACTGCGGCGCCAGGGCCGCAAGCTGCCGGCGGAGGTCCGGGCCGAGATGCTCGCGACCATCGAGTCCTACACCGGGCGCCTGGATGCCCTGATCGCCAACCTCCTGGACATGTCCCGGATTTCCAGCGGTTCGGCGGCGCCGCTGACCGGACCGGTCACGTGGCGTGATGCCATCGAGGACGCCCTGCGCGGCCTCCCGGCGGACCGCGTCCGCATCGAGCTTGCGCACAATATGCCCGTGGTGGACGCCGACGTGGGGATGCTGGAGCGGGTTATTGCCAACATCGTGGAAAACGCGCTGAAGTACGCGCCGGGGTCGGACGTCGTCATCGTGGGCGTCTCGGGTGCGTCGCACGCAGCGGCCGACGCCGGCATCCCCTTTGGCGAGCTGCGCATCGTCGATCACGGGCAGGGTGTGCCCGCTGCCGCCGTCGAGGGCATCTTCCAGCCCTTCCAGCGGCTTGACGATGCGCCGGAAGGGCTTGGCATGGGGCTGGGCCTGGCCGTCGCGAAGGGTTTCACCGAGGCCATGGGCGGCCAGCTGCACGCCGAGCCTACTCCGGGCGGAGGGCTTACCATGGTGATCCGGCTGCCGCTCTCCACCGGACCGGCGGCGTCCACCCTCCGCCGGGAAGCAGGCAGCAGCACCGCATGAGAACCGTCCTGATCGTCGACGACGAGCCGCAGCTGCTGCGCGCCCTGCAGGTCAACCTTCAGGCGGAGGGGTACCAGGTGCTCACCGCCCTGGACGGGACAAGTGCGCTCAAGCACGCGGAGGGCGGCCACCCGGATGTCATCGTCCTGGACCTCGGCCTGCCGGACATCAACGGCGTGGACGTTATCACCCGGATCCGCCGCACCAGCAGCACGCCAATCATCGTGCTCTCCGCCCGGCACGGGTCCGTGGACAAGGTGCGGGCCCTGGACGCCGGCGCGGACGACTACGTGACCAAACCGTTCGGGCTCGACGAACTCCTCGCCCGGCTCCGCGTCGCCGGGCGCCGCAGCGGCACGCCGGAGGTAGCGGAAGAGATGCCAGCCATCGACGTGGGCGATTTCGAGGTGGACCTGGCGAACCGGAAGGTGACCCGCGGGGGAGCCCCCGTCCGGCTCACGCCCCGCGAGTGGGCCATCCTCCAGCTGCTGGTGCGGAACCCGGGACGGCTGATCACCCAGCAACAGATGCTGGCGAAGATCTGGGGCCCGGGCTACGACAACGAAACCCACTACCTGCGGGTCTACATGGGGCAGCTGCGCCGCAAACTGGAGGCGGACCCGGCCCGGCCCCGGCACCTGCTCACGGAAGCCGGCATGGGCTACCGCTTCGAGCCCTGACGTACCGGCTGTTGAACACCGACCTCACGCAGGCTTGAACCGCGAGGCTATCGACGCACGCATCCTCGCGACATCGATGTCGCCGCCGGACTGCTCTTTGAGTAGGTTGGCCAGCCGTTTCGGCCAGAGCACATGAACGCCACGAGTGGAAAAGGCGCCCCCGATGAGGGGCCAGTCTGCTTCGACGAAACACAGGGCTCCGGTGACAGGAACCTCCCCGACGAATTCGCGCACGAGATCGACCTGTTTGAGCACCCCATCCACCAGGTTCGTGCAATCACGCCGGCCAACCATGAGCTTCTCGACGCGTGGGCGAAGGAGGCCACCCCCGATCTTCAGATCCGGCCTTCCCTTGTACCTCTTGGCATCGATCACCCAGATGCCCCCGGGCGCGATGACGATGTGGTCTATGTTGGCCTTCGAGCGCGGGATCCGTCGATCGTGGAGGACCGCGAGACCATCCGCGGAGAGGCCATCCAGCCGAGCGCCAAGACGTTCCTCACCCACCGCGCCGCGGTCCCATGACTTGGTCTGCGGGCGCTCGTCCGAGAGGGCCACTGCCAGGCCACCGAAGCGGCCCCACCTCTCCCGAAGCTTCTCCTCGTCCTTCGCCCTCCGGCGTTCATATTCGCGTCGGGCGGACGACCCGGCCATGCCGGAATCATTCAAGGAAGACTCACCATGAGCTGGGTCGCGGCCGGGAGGGAGAGTTTCCGCTGCCTCGGTGGAACATGCCAGGCAGCGGACGGTCTTCGTCTCCCCTTCGTAGATCGCTTCCGTTCCGGCCGGAAGACTCACACAGCATAACCGGCACGCTCCGGCGTACCTGAGCCTCATCTGCTTCATGGCTCAATCCTCACCCCCGCCAGGAACTTCTGCGGAGACCGGCGCGTACGGGATTATGTTGCCAACGCATCTGCACATCAGGCCCCGCTCGCCGTCGTAAATCACGCGTAAAGGATTCGTCAATAAAGGCCCCTTCCGCGGGGCAGCCGTTTTCGCCGGTGCTAGCTTCGCAGTGGTCGCGGTGCACAGGGCAGCGCGGAAAGGCAGACATGACCACGTTGAGCAGGCCCCCGGCGGATCCCTCCGCACCCCACCCGCATGGCAGGGAGGCGGTGAAGGACTGGCTGCTGTTCGGCCTGCAGGACAGCAAGGGCGCCCATCCCGGCCCCGGCGGCGTGCCCACCCAGCACGAAAAGAAGCACCCCTGGTGGCAGGTCATGTGCCTGACGGGCGTGGACTATTTCTCCACCCTGGGCTACCAGCCGGCCATCGCCGCGCTGGCCGCCGGGGTCATCTCCCCGCTGGCCACCCTGGTGCTGGTGGCGGTGACCCTGCTGGGCGCCCTGCCTGTGTACCGCAAGGTGGCGGGCGAAAGCCCCCGCGGCGAGGGCTCCATTGCCATGCTGGAGCGGTTGCTGCCCCGCTGGGGAGGCAAGCTCCTGGTGCTGGTCCTGCTCGGGTTCGCGGCCACCGACTTCATGATCACCATGACCCTCTCGGCGGCCGATGCCAGCGCACACCTCATCGGCAACCCCGTTGCCCCGGGATGGCTGCAGAACGAGAACGTGCCTGTCACGCTTCTCCTGCTGGCATTGCTGGCCGCCGTGTTCCTGCGCGGCTTCCGGGAAGCGATCGGAGTCGCCGTCGTCCTGGTGGTCCTCTACCTGGGCCTGAACGCCGTGGTGGTGGTGGCCACCCTGATGCAGGTCCTGGCGCACCCGGCGGCGATGGGGGACTGGTGGACGAACCTCTGGGTGGCCCGCGGAAACCCGCTGATGGCCGTGGCCATCGCGCTGCTGGTGTTCCCCAAACTTGCCCTGGGCCTTTCGGGCTTCGAAACCGGCGTGGCCGTGATGCCGCAGGTCCGGGGAGCGGCGGACGATACCGAGGACAACCCGGGGGGCCGCATCCGGGGTACCCGGCGCATGCTCACTTCCGCCGCCGTGATCATGAGCGGCTTCCTGCTGACCACCAGCTTCATCACCGTTGTCCTCATCCCCGAACAGGAATTCCAGCCCGGAGGGCAGGCGAACGGCCGTGCCCTGGCCTACCTCGCGCACGAATACCTCGGCGTCGGGTTCGGCAGCGTCTATGACATCAGCACCATCGCCATCCTCTGGTTCGCGGGCGCCTCCGCCATGGCCGGCCTGCTGAACCTGGTTCCCCGCTACCTGCCGCGCTACGGCATGGCACCCGCTTGGGCCAAGGCGGTGCGGCCGCTGGTGCTGGTCTTCACCCTGATCGGCTTCCTGATCACGTTCATCTTCGATGCCGACGTCGACGCCCAGGGCGGTGCGTACGCCACCGGCGTCCTGGTGCTGATGACCTCCGCCGCAGTGGCCGTCACGCTGTCGGTACGCCGGCGCGGGCAACGGAACCTCACCCTGGGTTTCGGCGCCATCACCGTGGTGTTCGCCTACACCACCGTGGCCAACATCTTCGAGCGGCCGGAAGGCATCAGGATCGCAGGGATCTTCATCCTTGGCATCATCGTCATCTCGCTGCTGTCCAGGGTGCGCCGCTCCTTTGAACTGCATGCCACCCGGGTGCACCTGGACCAGCAGGCGCTGGAATTCATGTCCAGCACCCTGGAGGGGCCCATCGCGATCATCGCCCATGAGCCGCTGCGGATGTCCGCCCAGGCGTACCGGGACAAGCTCGAGTCGGCCATCGAGGTCAGCCACCTCCCGCTGGAAGGAGAGGCACTGTTCCTCGAGGTGGTGGTGGACGATTCCTCGGACTTCGAAACCGAACTCTTCGTCAAGGGCGTGAACCGGCACGGCTACCGCATCCTGGAAGTCCACGGGCCCGTGGTCCCCAACACCATCGCCTCGGTCCTGCTGCACATCAGGGACGTCACCGGGCTCATGCCGCACATCTACTTCCGCTGGACCGAAGGCAACCCCATCACCAACCTGGTGAGGTTCCTGTTCCTGGGGGAGGGGGAGATTGCGCCGGTGACCCGTGAGGTGCTGCGCGAGGCCGTGCCGGATGTTACCCAGCGGCCCTGGGTGCACGTGGGCTGACCGGGGGCCGCGGCGCCGGCGCCTTTGAGGGGCTGGCCGGCGCCTCCGCGGGGCTGGGTGCCGCTTGGGCGGCGACGTGCGCAATCGTGGCCGCCACCCGCGCGGCGTCCGCCAGGCTGACGGGGACGTTCGCGCGGAAGGCCGTTTCGGCGTCGTCCTCCCGCACGCCTCTCGCTAGCACCAGGACGTGCACCATGTCGCCGTAGGAGTCGTTGCAGGCGAGGATGTCGCCGGGAACCTTCCGCCCTTGCCCGCCTGGGTCGGGCCAGGGCTGGAAGATGACCCACCACCCCTCGCCGTACCGGTCGGGGAAAAGGTAGCCGGCAGCAGGGTGCAGGGCGCGGCCGTTCAGTGCGCGGCCGCCGTAGCCCTCCACGGTTTCCGCCGCCGCGGCAAACCGGATCCTGCCGCGGTTTTCAGGTGCCTCATCCCAACGCATCTGCACTCCCTGCTTCTGATGCATTCATCAAAGGACCGGAACGGCGCGGCCGGGGCTGCAGGTGCTGATTTTTGATGAATCATTTACGCCCCGCCCTCTGACGCTGTGCCTGCCCCGGCGGCCGGGGAGCGCCCGCCATTGGGCCTGGGGCTGCCCGGCCTGCTGGACAGCCCCGATCATGCAGTTTCTGGTTGCGCGGCCCGTCCCCGGGGTACGGAACCCAGCGGGGGATCCCAGTGTTCATGGATCCGGGCGGAGCGCTTGCGCCCGTCCACCGTGCAGGAGGCAATGATGCGTATTGGACTGATATCGAGTCCGTGGTTCGACGTTCCACCCGCTGCGTACGGGGGTATTGAGCGGGTGGTTGATACCCTCGCCCGGGGTTTTGCAGCGGCGGGCGAGGACGTCCTGCTGGCGGCGCCGTCAGGCAGCAGCTGCCCCGTGCCACTGGCACCGGGAATGCGGGAGGCCGACTCCCAGGACCTGGGCATGAGCTGCTCAGAAATGAATCACATCATCCGGGCCTACGAAGCCATGCGCGGGGTGGATGTGATCCATGACCACACCCTGATTGGCCCGCTTTACGCGCACCGCCCACCGGGCGTGCCCGTGGCCACCACCATCCACGGCAGGCTGCTGCCCGAGATCGCGGAGATCTATCGGGCGATGAGCAGGGACACGAGCATCCTCGGCATCTCCCGTGACCAGGTCCATGAACACCCTGAACTGAATGTTGCCAGGGTCATCCACCACGGCATGGACCTTTCCGGGGTTCCGGTGGGCGCCGGCAAGGGCGGATATGCCTGTTTCGTGGGGCGGATGTCTCCAGACAAGGGCGCCCTCGAAGCGGTCCGGATCGCACATGCGGCCGGCGTTCCCCTGCGGCTTGCTGCGAAGGTGAGTGAACCGCCGGAACTGGAATACTTCCATGAGGTGGTGGAGCCGGTTTTGGGGCCGGACGACGAGTTCATCGGAGAAATAGGCGAGCCGGAGAAGTATCACCTGATGGGAGACTCCTTCGCCCTGCTCAACCCGATCCAGTGGCCGGAGCCGTTCGGCCTGGTGATGATCGAGGCCCTGGCCACCGGTACCCCCGTCGTGGCCACTCCCTCCGGGTCCGCGCCCGAAATCGTCGACCACGGCATCACCGGTTACCTGGCCCCGGCCGAGGAGCTGTCCGGGCTCCTGCCGAAGGCCGCCGACCTGGAGCGTGCAGACTGCAGGAGGGCTGTCAGCGAGCGGTTCAGCGCCGAAAGAATGGTGGCGGACCATCTGGATTTCTACCGGGAACTTCTTGCACGCCCGGCGTGAACGCCGCTACCAGCAGGCGCTTTCCTACATGCGGCCCGCAGTCAGGTCCGCATCGCCGTAACGGTCCGTGTCGCCGGTTTCCTGGTTGTTCAGTATGGGGGCAGGCTCTTGTTGCGATGCCTGCCTTGCACGCCACACTGCCGCGCCGGCTGCAAGGGCCGCAATTCCTACGATCCACCACCCCATCCTGGGTCCCGACCGTTCAGGACGGACCGCAACGGGGCGGGTGCGCCGCGCAGGCGTCTTCTTACCGGCACGCTTCAGTTGTTTCCGAACCCGGGGAGTAAGAGTCTCCACCCCGCCGGGAAGTTCATCGGCCAGCCGGCGCAGCAGCACCTGAAGGCGCGGGGAGGCCGTTTCGATGCCTGCATCCAGGGCGGCCACCGCCCTTTGCAGCGCAGCCTGGACCCCAGGCGTGGCCCATTCCCTGCCCCGGGCAAGCTGGGTCATCAGGCCCTCGGAGAAATGATGGATCCGATCCGTTTCGGTCAATGGCTGTGACGCGTGCATGGTGCCTCCCTTAGTGGTGATGGATGCCCCACAGTAGTGCGGGAAGAATCGCCACAACAGGGTCTTTGGAACCGGGGAAGAGGAGCACGGGGTGGCCCTGCACCGGGGCCGCCCGCCGCGCGTACCATAATGGGCCATGGCCAGTCCCGTGAGAATCCGCCCGATGTGCCCGGAAGACTGGGATGCCGTCCACGCCATCTACGCCGCCGGCATCGCCACGGGGGAGGCCACCTTCGAGAGCGAGCCGCCCACCTGGGAAGCGTTCGACGGCGTGCGGTTGCCTGAGCACCGGCTCATCGCCGAGGACGCGCGCCGGGTGGTGGGATGGGCCGCCGTCTCCCGTGTTTCGTCGCGGGAGGTGTACCGCGGCGTCGTCGAACACTCCATCTACGTGGACCCCGCAATCCAGGGCCGGGGCGTGGGCCGGCTGCTGCTGACCGCCCTGGTCGACTCCACCGAAGCCGCGGGGATCTGGACCATCCAGTCCAGCATCTTCCCCGAAAACACGGCCAGCCTGGCGCTGCACCGGAAGCTCGGCTTCCGGGTGGTGGGCACCCGGGAACGGATTGCGCGGATCAGCCGGGGCCCCAAGGCGGGGCACTGGCAGGACACGCTGCTGCTGGAGCGGCGCAGCGCCGTGGCCGGGACGGAATAGCGTTACCTGCTGGGCAGGGTCAGGATTTCGGCACCGTCGGCAGTGATCGCGATGGTGTGCTCAGTGTGGGCGGTCCTGCAGCCGGTGGCGCTCCGAAGCGTCCACCCGTCGTCGTCCGTGACAAGCTCCGCCGTGTCCTGCATGATCCATGGCTCCAGGGCCAGCAGCAGCCCGGGCCGGAGCTTGAAGCCGCGGCCGGGGCGGCCCATGTTGGGCACGTGCGGGTCCTGGTGCATGGTGGAGCCGATGCCGTGGCCGCCGAACTGCGTGTTGATGGGGTAGCCGGCGTCGGTGAGGACGCGGCCGATGGCGTAGGAGATGTCGCCGATCTTGGCATTCGGGCCGGCGGCGGCGATACCTGCGGCCAGCGCACGCTGGGTGGCTTCGATCATCGCCACGCTCTCCGCGGGCCGCGACCCGCCCACGAGGAAGCTGATGGCGGCGTCCGCGGCAACCCCGTTCTTGACGACGGCGAGGTCCAGCGTCAGCAGGTCGCCGTCGGCCAGGGCGTAGTCGTGGGGGAGTCCGTGCAGCACGGCATCGTTGACGCCCGTGCAGATGTAGTGGCCGAAGGGGCCGCGGCCAAAGGACGGCGCGTAGTCCACGTAGCAGGACTCGGCCCCGGCTTCGGCGATCATCTCCTTGGTCCACTGGTCGATCTCCAGCAGGTTGGTGCCCACCGCCGCGCGGCTCTTCATGGCCTGCAGGATGTCAGCCACCAGGGCGCCGGTCTCCCGTGCGCGTTCCACTTCGGCGGGGTTCAGGATTTCGATCATGGGGCACCCTTCCTTCGCGGCCAGTTGCTGTAGGGGCCATCCTATGCGGAGTCCATAACGCGGCAGCAAGGAGTGCTCTTGCGGCAGACATAGATAAGTGTGAATATTTACGTGTGTCTATGTCTTTGGAACTGACCCCGGTCCAGGCGGTCGCCTGCTGTTCGCCGCTGGCGCGGGAGCCCCTGTCCCTCGCGGACGCGGAAGGAATCGCCCCGCTGCTGAAGGCGCTGGCGGATCCGGTGCGGCTGCGGCTGATGTCCATGGTGGCCTCGCGTGAGGGCGGCGAGGCCTGCGTCTGCGACCTCAACGACGCCTTCGAGCTGTCCCAGCCCACCATCAGCCACCACCTGAAAATCCTGCACGAGGTGGGGTTGCTGGACCGGGAGAAGCGGGGCGTGTGGGTGTACTACCGCGCCCGGACCGAGGCGCTGCAGAACCTGGCGGCCCTGATCGGTGGGCAGGCCGCGTGAGTCTGCTGGCCCGCCGCTCGGCGGCGGAATTCTTCGGCACCGCCTTCCTGGTCATGGCGGTGGTCGGCTCGGGCGTCATGGCGTCCAGGCTGTCCCCGGACGACGCCGGCCTGCAGCTTTTGCAGAACAGCCTCGCCACGGGTGCCGCGCTGGTGGCGCTGATCCTGGCACTGCAGCCGGTCTCGGCGTCGTTCAATCCCGTGGTGACCCTGGTGGAACGTGCGCTGGGCATGCTCAGCACGAAGACGGCTGCAGGCCTCATTGTGGCCCAGGTCCTGGGCGGCCTGGCCGGCACCGTGGCCGCGAACCTGATGTTCGGGCTGGACGCAGTTGCCTTGTCCACGCACCAGCGCACCGGGCCTGCGCTCTGGCTGGGCGAGGTCCTCGCCACCATCGGGCTGCTGTTGATTGTCTTCGGCACTGTCCGGTCCGGCAGGGCAGACCGCGTCGCGTTCGCCGTCGGCGGCTACATCACGGCCGCGTACTGGTTCACCAGCTCCACCAGCTTCGCCAACCCCGCGGTGACCCTCGCCAGGACGGTCACGGATACCTTCGCCGGCATCGCACCGCCGTCGGCCCCTGCCTTCATCCTGGCGCAGCTGCTGGGCGGCGCCGCCGGGTACGTCCTGGTCCGTTTCCTCTACCCAACCATCGCAACTCCCGCCGTCGTCACGGCCGACCGAAAGGTGCTCTCATGAGCCACAAGCCCTCAGTCCTGTTCGTCTGCGTCCACAACGCCGGCCGCTCCCAGATGGCAGCCGCGTTCCTCAGCACTCTCTCCAAGGGCGCGGTCGAGGTCCGCTCCGCCGGATCGCAGCCTGCGGACAAGGTGAACCCGGCCGCCGTTGAAGCCATGGCCGAGGTGGGCATCGACATGTCCGCCGAAATCCCCAAGATCCTCACCACCGAGGCCGTCAAGGAATCCGACGTGGTGATCACCATGGGCTGCGGCGACGAATGCCCCTACTTCCCGGGCAAACGCTACGAGGACTGGGTCCTGGAGGACCCCGCCGGCAAGGGCGTCGACTCCGTCCGCCCCATCCGCGACCAGATCAAGGGCCGCGTCGAAGACCTGATCGCGTCCCTGATCCCCGCGCAGAGCTGAACCGGAGAACCCGATGGCACCACAGGAATCCCTGCCAATTGCCGTGATCGGTGCCGGTCCGGTGGGGCTGGCCGCCGCCGCGCACCTGCTCGAACGCGGCCTGGAACCGATCGTCCTCGAAGCCGGCCCTGCGGTGGGCGCCGCCATCCGCGAATGGGGGCACGTCCGGGTGTTCTCCACCTGGAAGTACAACCTCGACGCCGCCGCCGTGCGCCTGCTCGAACGCGCCGGCTGGGAAGCCCCCCGGCCCACCGCGCTGCCCTACGGTTCGCAGATTGTCTCCGACTACCTGGAGCCCCTGGCGGCAACGCCTGAACTGCGGGACCGGATCAGGACCCGTTCGCGGGTTGTGGCCGTCACCCGGCAGGGCATGGACAAGGGCCGCAGCCAGGGGCGGGACCAGGCGCCGTTCCTGCTGCGGATAGAGCACGACGGCGGGACGGTCACCGAGCTGCCGGCGCGTGCCGTCATCGATACCTCGGGAACCTGGACCACCCCCGCGCCGCTCGGATCCTCAGGGCTGGCGGCCCCCGGGGAAGCAGAAGCGCGGGCGGCCGGGCTGGTTACCGGCCCGCTGCCGGACGTTTCCGGGAAAGGGTTCGCCAGCCGCCGCACCCTCGTTGTCGGGTCCGGGCACTCGGCGGCCAACATGGTGCTGGACCTCGCACGGGTGGCCCGCGCCAACCCCGGCACCGAAGTCCTGTGGGCCATCCGCGCCGCTTCCCCTGCGCGCGCGTACGGGGGCGGGGACGCCGACCAGCTGCCAGCCCGCGGCCAGCTCGGCGCCCGGCTCCGCACCGCCGTCGAGAGCGGGGCCGTCCAGCTCCTGGCCAACTTCCACACCGCCTCCCTCGACGTGCACGGCGACGCCGTCACCGCGCACGCGGAGGACGGTCGGTCCGTGGAGGTGGACCGCGTCATTCCCGCGACCGGCTTCCGCCCGGACCTGGCCATGCTCTCGGAGCTGCGCCTGGACCTGGACCCCGCGGTGGACGCACCCAAGGCCCTTGGCCCGCTGATCGACCCGGACTTCCACAGCTGCGGAACGGTCCCCGCCCATGGCGCCCGGATCCTCGAGCAGCCGGAGAAGGACTTTTACCTCGCCGGCATGAAGTCCTACGGCCGCGCGCCGACGTTCCTCATGGCCACGGGCTACGAACAGGTCCGGTCCATCGCCGCCGCCCTGGCCGGAGACGCCGACGCCGCTGACGCCGTCGAACTCGAACTCCCGGAGACCGGCGTGTGCTCCACGAGCCTTCCCTCCGACGCCGAAGACGCCGCGGACACGTGCTGCGGAAGCCCGGGCCCCGTGCCGGTGACGATCGGGTTCGCCACCGGCTTCCAGCACGGACGCACGGGCGAGACCGCCGGGGTATAACGGTCTCAAGGGACCGGCAATGAGAGGAGGTTCTGGTGGACGCTTCCGGGAAGGATCCGGTCCGGGAGGACCTGCTGTGGATCGCCGCCGACTTCCGGAAGATCATCCTCGCTGTTCCGGATGGCGAGCTGGATCGGCCGTCCATCGGGACGCGGTGGACCAACCGGCAGCTGCTCTTCCACATGGCGCTCGGGCAGAACATCGCCCTCGCAGGGATACCGCTCCTCGGCCTGTTCTCGCACCTGCCGCCGTCGGCGTCGCGCAACTGGAGCCGGCTCCTTGATGCCTGCGCCGGGCCCTACAACTGGGTTAACTGGGCCGGAAGCGCCGCCGGCGGGAAGGTCCTGACGCCACGGGGCATGCTGCGGATGATGGACCGGACCACGCGGACCATCGTGGCCTGGTATGACCGCGCGGACGGCCGGGCCATGGGCCGTGGCATGACGATGCCAACATCCTGGGATCCCTACTTCGCCCCCTGGATGGACCGCCGGGACATCATGTCGTGGGCGCCCAAGCACTACCGCCACCACCGGGCCCAGTTGAGCCTGACCACTCTGCCGTCCTGACGGCTCTGTCCGGGGGTGTGCAGTCCCGCCCAGTTACTCCCGCCACCTAGGGGCGCCCGGACCTAGGGGGCCGACGGGTCCCCGTTGATGCCGATGGAGCGGCCCCTGGCGAAATGGGCACTCGCGATCTCGTTGACCTCGCGGAGGCTCTTCCCGGGGTGGCTCAACCGGATCCACTCGTAGTCCCACTCCTGCATGTCCCGTACACGGCCGGCTTGTTTCTTGGCGCGAATGTGGGCCGTGAGGTCATCGCCGCTGAGGACCGGTCGAGGCGGGGCCACGACGGGTTGCGGCCTGGGCGGGGGCACCCGGGCCGGACGGGCCGGGGCATTGGCCATGCGGACCAGGGCCACCGTCATCGCGGCCAGGCCCGCGGCGATGAGCAGGACCCACCAGTACTGGATGATGAGGGCTACGACGATCAGGACTAGGAAGGGCGCGCACCCGATGCTGCCGCCGCCCTTGCTGCCCGAGCGGCGCCGTTTTGCTGCCATGCTGGTTCCTTTTGCAACTTCCTCTTGCAACGCGATCTAGCGTTAGGAACCACTGTCGCACCGGGCACGAGCCGTGTCATGAGTACTGTGTACCCGATTTTGGAGCCGTGCCCGTGCCCGGGCCGGCTGCTGTCCTCAGCGCACTTCAATGGCACCCATCATGCCCAGGTCCTCGTGGTCCAGGATGTGGCAGTGGTAGGCGGAGCGCCCCCGGAAATCCGCGAAGGCCACCCGGACAGTGACCCGTCCGTTCGCCGGGACGTTCACCACGTCGCGCCAGTCCGGGAGGGAAAGGTCGACGCCGCTGTCCTGGATCACCTGCATGGGCCAGACGTGCAGGTGGAAGGGGTGGTCCATGGTGCTGGAGTTGGTAAGCGTCCATTCCTCCACAGTCGCGGCCGCCGCGGTGGTGTCGGTGCGGGCCGGGTCGAATTCCCTGCCGTTGATGGTGAAACGCATCATGCCCGCGCCGCCCATGCCCATCCCGGCGGCCAGGTTGATCTGCCGGTGTGCCGCCACTGTTGCCAGCCTCAGGTCCGTGGGCGCGGCCTGGGCCGGCAGTGCGCCCGGGGGAGTGGCAGCGTCGCCGGACACGCGGAACAAAGCCAGCGCCACGCCGTCGGCCTGCTCCGGAGGTCCAGGCGGTCCCTGGCCCATCATCCCGCCCATGCTTCCCCGGTTGTACCGGAAGGCCCGCAGGACGGAGTCGCCGGCCGCCGTGGTGACCAGCAGATCCGCCCTGTTTCCGGGAGTGAGCACGAGCTCTTCCACCTGCCGGGGTTCCTGGAACCGGCCGGAGTCCATGCCCAGCAGCTGCAGCTGCTGTCCGTCCAGCCGCAGCCGGAGGTACCGCGCCACGCAGGCGTTGACGATGCGCCACCGTTCCCGCTGCCCGGGGCGGGCACTGAACCGGGGAGCGCTCTGGCCGTTGACCAGGAGCAGGTCGCCCTCCCGGCCTGCCATCCGGTCCATGGCCGAGGCCGGGCTGATATTTCCCAGCCCGTCCACCGCGGTGTCCGACACCACCAGCACGCGCTCCGCGCTGGCCTCGATCGGCTGGCGGTCCTCCACGATGATCGCCCCGAAGAGCCCGGCGAAGATCTGGTCGGCCACCATGCCATGGTGGTGCGGGTGGTACCAGTACACCCCCGGCGGATGGTCCTCCGGGAGCGTGTACTCGTAGTCGAAGTTACTGCCGGGGCCCACGGCGATGAACACGTTGTCGCCGTTGCCCTCCGGGGAGACGTGGAGGCCGTGCACGTGCAGGTTGGTGGGCTGCGACAGGTTGTTCGCCAGGCCGATCTCCAGGGTGTCGCCCGCTTTGAGGCGAAGCGTGGGTCCGGGGACGCTGCCGTTGTAGCCCAGTGCCGAGACCTGCCGGCCGCCCAGCCGGACCTGGGCAGGGGCGGCTTCGAGCTGCACCTGCAGCCGGCCTGCGTCGCTCCGCAGTTCGTCCGGCTGGACCAGCTCGCCACCCGAGACGGGAGTGGGCCGGGAGGACAGTGACCAGATGAGGCCCGCCCCGCCGACCGCCGTCGCCGCAGCCCCCACACCGCCCAGCAGCAGTGCCTGCCGGCGGCTGATGGGGCGCACTAGGGGCCCTCGCCGAGCACCCTGAGATGTTCGCGGTACTGCTCGGCTGTCAGTTCGCCCCTTGCAAAGCGCTCATCGAGGATCCGCCGGGCCATCGACGCCGGCGGCCTGCCCTGCCCATGCCAGCCTCGGGGGCCGCCGCGGATGCCGCCGGCCACCGCCCACACCGCCAGCACCACCAGCAGCACTATCCCGAGCAGCAAGAGCACGCCCCAGAGC
Source organism: Arthrobacter sp. E70 (assembly GCF_058266945.1). Taxonomy (NCBI): domain Bacteria; kingdom Bacillati; phylum Actinomycetota; class Actinomycetes; order Micrococcales; family Micrococcaceae; genus Arthrobacter; species Arthrobacter sp. E70. The sequence goes on from NZ_JBYQFR010000013.1 coordinate 58,520, forward strand.
CACCAGCCGCCGCCTTGTCCGTAACCCCACATCATGGCCGGAGCCTTTCCTCGTTGGTACTTCCGATTCTTGGCCCGTTCCGGGGCGGGAGGTAGGGTCCGAGGTCCCCCGCTGGCATGCCGGCGACGCGCCTGTCCGTTTTCGACGCGCACTTTCCATGTCGCACCCCATATTTGGGGTGCGCGCTTGCGTATGCGCGTCGAAAACGAATGTCCGCGTCGCTGGCCGCATCAGCGGAGGTCAGTCCTTGATGTCGGTGCTGGTGCTCAACTCCTGCCACTGCTCCAGCTCAGCGCGCTGCGCGTCCGCCACCTTGCCGAAGGCACCGAACGCGTCCGTTCCCAGGACCAGCAGCCCCGGCGGGTTGGGGGACTCGACGACGGCGAGAATCGCCCTGGCAGCCTTGTCCGGGTCGCCGGGCTGGTTGCCGTGCGCGGTGTCGTGCTCCTTGCGGCGCTTGCCGGCGGTGTCCGCGTAGTCTCCGATCGGCGTCGCGGACTGCGTGAGCGAGCGGCCGGCAAAGTCGGTGCGGAAGCCGCCCGGTTCGATGGCGGTGACGTTGATGCCCAGCGGCTTCAGCTCGCTGCGGAGTGATCCGGTCATGCCCTCCAGCGCCGCCTTGGTGGCCGCGTAGTACCCCGAGCCGGGCGGGGTGATCCGCGCGCCGATGGAGGAGATGTTCAGGATGGAGCCGGACTTCCTGGCGCGCATCCCGGGCACCACAGCCTTGATCATGTCCACCGCGCCGAAAAAGTTGGTGTCGAACAGGCGGCGGATATCGGCGTCGTCAGCTTCCTCCACGGCGGCCCGGTAGCCATACCCGGCGTTGTTCACCAGCACGTCGATTCCCCCGAACCGGTCTTCGGCGGCCTTGACCGCCGCGGTGATCTGCGCCTTGTCCGTGACGTCCAGGGGGAGGGCCCGCGAGGTGTCGGGGAAGCCGGCGGTGATGTCCTGGACGGCTTCGGCGTTGCGGGCGGTGACGACGGCGTTGTGCCCGGACGCGAGCACGGCCTCCGCGAGTGCGCGGCCAAGTCCGGTGGAGCAGCCTGTGATGAGCCATGTTGCCATTGGTTTTCCTTTCGTAGGGTGACGCCCGGGTGCCTAAGCCCGGTGCCGCCGTCGTGCGTTTGGGGTGAGTTCGTGGGCGCCGTAGCTGTTGTCGTCCGGGTTGACGGTGACGCCGGGGGCCACTAGTTGGTCGATGCGGTCGAGCACCTCGTGGGGCAGCCTGGTGTCCGCGGCGGGGAGGTAGGACTCGAGCTGCTCCATGGTGCGGGGGCCCACGATTGCCGAGGTGACGCCGGGATGGTTGATGACGAAGGCGATGGCCATCTCGATGAGCGTGACGCCTGCCCACTCGGCCACCTGCGCCAGCTCCTCCACGATGTCCAGCTTGCGCTGGTTGGCGGGCTGGGACATGTCGAAACGGGCACTCGGACGCGCACTCGAGGTGGGCCGGGACGCGGAGTCTTTACGCCAGCGGCCGGAGAGCCAGCCGCCGGCGAGCGGGCTGTAGGTGAGGGTGCCCATCCCGTGGCGCTGCACCGTGGGCAGCACGTCCTCTTCGATGCCGCGGACCAGGATGGAGTAGGGCGGCTGCTCGGTGACGAACCGCTCCAGGTTGCGCTCCCGGGACGCCCACTGCGCCTCCACGATCTGCGAGCCGGAGTAGGACGAGGAGCCGATGTAGCGGACCTTGCCCTGGCGGACCAGGTCCGTGAGCGCGCCGAGGGTCTCCTCCACATCGGTGTCCGGGCTCGGCCGGTGCACCTGGTAGAGGTCGATGTAGTCGGTGTCCAGCCGGCGCAGCGAGTTCTCCACCTCCCGCATGATCCAGCGGCGGGAGCCGCCGCGCTGGTTGGGGTCCTTTTCGTCCATGGGCATGAAGAACTTGGTGGCCAGGAAGACGTCGTCGCGCTTTCCCTGCAACGCCGCGCCCACGATCTCCTCCGAGGCACCGCCGGAGTAGACGTCCGCGGTGTCGATGAAGTTGATGCCGGCGTCGAGGGCGCGGTGGATGATGCGGGTGGCGTCGGCGCGGTCGTCGTTTCCCCAGGGGCCGAACATCATCGCGCCGAGGCAGAGGGGGCTGACCTGGACGCCGGTGCGGCCAAGGGGACGGTATTCCATTGCTACTCTCCTTCGGCTTCGGGGATGACCATGGCGAAACGCTCCGGGCGGGGCACGTCCGGGTCCGGCCCGCTGCGGACGCCCGTGTCCAGGGCATCGATGGCTTCAATCTCCGCGGCGGTGAGCTCGAAGTCGAACACGTCGAAGTTCTCCGCGATGCGCGCGGGGTTGGTGGACTTGGGGATGGCCGAGCGGCCCTGCTGCAGGTGCCAGCGCAGCATCACCTGGGCGGGGGTCTTGCCGTGGGCGTGCGCGACGCCGGCAATCACCGGGTCCCGCATGACGTTTTTCCGGTTCTCGCCCCAGCCGGGATAGAACGTGATGCCGCCGATCGGCGACCACGCCTGGGTGAGGATGTCGTATTCGGCGTTGGCCGCCTGGACTGCGGGCTGCTGGAAGTACGGGTGCAGCTCCACCTGGTTGACGGCGGGGAGCACATCCGTGGCCTGGAGCAGCTGTTCCAGGTGGTGCGGCATGAAGTTGCTGACGCCGATGGCCCGCACGCGCCCGTCTTCCAGGAGGGTTTCCAGGGCCTTGTACGCTTCGAGGGTCTTCTCGAACCGGTCCGGCGCGGGCTGGTGCAGGATGAGCAGGTCCAGCTGCTCCACACCGAGCTTGCCCACGGCCTTGTCCCAGGCGTGCAGGGCCTCGTCGTAGCCGTAGTCGCTGACCCACACCTTGGTCTCGATGAACACGTCCTGGCGCGGCAGGCCTGAACGGCGGATGCCCTCGCCCACCTCCCGCTCATTGCCGTACGCGGCGGCGGTGTCGATGTGCCGGTAGCCGGTGGCCAGCGCGGTCTGGACGGCCGCCGTCGTCTCTTCCGGGGGACTTTGGAAGACGCCGAGGCCGAGTGCGGGCATGGTGACGCCGTTGTTGAGGGTAAGTTCCATAACCATGCCATCACGCTATGTGGGTCTGCGCGTTTCTGGGAGGGTTTGTGAGTCCCTCCCTCGCTTCCGGGGCCGCGGCGTAGCGTGGGGGCATGACCAACAGCGATGACGTGCGGAAATTCCTGACATCCCGCCGCGCCAGGCTCACGCCCGAGGAGGCCGGGCTGCCCGCATACGGCGGCAACCGCCGGGTCCCCGGGCTTCGCCGGGAGGAAGTGGCCATGCTGGCCGGGCTGAGCATCGACTACTACATCCGGCTGGAGCGGGGAAACCTGTCGGGCGCGTCGGACAGCGTCCTGGAGGCCTTGGGGCGGGCCCTGCAGTTGGACGACGCCGAGACGGCCCACCTTTTCGACCTTGCCCGTGCGGCCACAACTGTTCCGCGGGTGCGGCGGAAGCGGAGCCCCTTGTCCGTGCGTCCCAGCGTGCAGCGCGTCATCGATGCCATCACGGCGGCGCCGGCGTGGGTCCGCAACGACCGCGGCGACGTCCTGGCGTCCAACGAGCTGGGCGCGGCGCTGTACCTGGACATGATGGCCGACGGCGCCCCGCCCAACAGTGCCCGGTTCACGTTCCTGAACCCGAAAGCTCACGCGTTCTTCCGGGACTGGGAGCGCACCGCGGACGACATCGTTGCCGTCCTCCGTTCCACCGCCGGGAAGAACCCGTACGACAAGGACCTTACGGACCTGATCGGCGAGCTCTCCACCCGCAGCGAGGAGTTCCGCTCCCGGTGGGCGAGGCACGACGTGAAGTACCACCGGACCGGCCGGAAACGGCTCCACCACCCGGTGGTGGGGGACCTGGACCTGAGCTTCGAAGCGCTGGAGCTCCCCGCCGATCCGGGGCTGCGCATCAACGTGTACACCGCCGATCCCGGCACAGCTTCCGAGGATGCCCTGAAGGTCTTGGCGAGCTGGGCGGCGACGCAGCGGGCTGCCGAGGTGCCGGTCTCTGGCCTGCCGGTCCAGGAGCCGAACTGAGGTCGGCGCGCTGACTGCCTCCCGAATCCGACTCGCATATTCCATATCGCGTCCCGTATAACGTGTGCGCCAGGGAATATGCGCATCAAGGACGGTTTTGCGCGTCGAGAACGGCAGAGCGAGTACGACGCCGGGCCACACCTGCGGCGGCCAGCTTGCCTTCCAGCCGACCCGCGTTGAGGTCCTGCCAGTCCCACCGGACCACGTGGAAGCCCAGGGCGCGGATCCGGTTCTCGCGCTCTTTTTCCGCGATAACGGCCTCCGCTGTGGTCCGGCCTTTAAGGAACTCGGGCTTGAGGTACTTTCCAAGCCCGTCGAATTCGCCAACAACCCTTGACCGCTTCCAGAAGAAGTCTGCGTAGCCCACCAGGCCTCCCGCGTCGGTAAACCTCTGTTGGAGGACCGGTGCCTCGAACCCGGCCACATGAATCAGCGCCCGGCTCCAGGATTCGCCAGGCGAGCCCGAGGCCGGATCGGCGAAGTCAAGCGCTGCGCGGATCCTCCGCCCTGCGGCAGCGGAGTATAGGGATCCGATCCCGGCTTCGAGGTTCGACTTGTCCAGGGCCGGTAGCCGCCGGGCGATGTCGGGCCGGAGCACATGGTCCAGGGGCGCAATAGCCTCGGTGAAGGGACCGAACGCCGCCAGGTCCAGGACGGTACGGATTCTGTCGGTGACGAGCAGGCCCTCCAACTCGACCACCCTCAGGCCCGCCCGGGCAGCGAAGTGGCGCCTGACCCCGGCACGTGACCGGCCGCCGTCGTTCTTAAAAGTCAGTGCCTGGACCGGGTGATGCAGGCCAATCGTGGGTATTTTCAGCACGCTCGCGGCCGAATGCCGGGCGAAGATGGTTGGCGTTTCAAGCGTCTCCGCCGCAGCCTGGATGCGGACACGGTACTGCTCCCAATGCTCCAGCTCCCGCCACGCCGGCCCCTCGATATAGACGCCGTGCCGGACGCGAACCAGGGCGCCGGCCTTCACGCGCTTGGCGAGCTCGTTCGGGGTCAACCCATGCTGCAGGCGCTCGCGGGACAGGATGAGCGGCGGAAGGTCTGACATGTACCCAATGTGCTCTGTCCCGGCCAAGGGCGGGAGGCCGGGCTGCCGATATGTGGAGAAGTTGGCGGCCCTCTCCACGTTTTCGACCCGCAGATTCCTTGACGCGCCGGGTATTTCAGGTGCGGAATGGAATATCCGCCTCGAAAACCGCGCGGCCTGCCTACTTCGCGATGCTGAACGCATCCGTGAAGCTGTACCCCTCCGCGGGGACGAACTTCACATCCATCCGGGAGCCTGTGAGCTTGATGTCGAGGGTGCCGTAAGCGGGATCCTTGTTGCTCCCGGACCACGCCGCAAAAACGGGCCTGTCCGAGTCCTGGGTGTTGATGTCCCGGATGCTTTTGCCGCCCAGGCCGGAGGTGGCGAAGACCGTTCCCGCGCCCTTGGCGAACGAATCGTCGTCGTCAACGGCGCACTTCCCGCGGGCCAGGACTTTGGAGCAGTCGTTCGGCATGCCCAGCTGGAACGTGCGCTGGTAGAGATGCTCGTGGCCGGTGAGGACCAGGTCAACCTTCTTTTCGATCAACAGGTCGGTCAGCGCCCGGCCGGCCTCGCAGCTGTATTCGCCCATGCTGAAGCACACCGTATGCATCCCCACAACGGTCCAGGGAATGCCCTCCGTGCGGGCGCCGTCGATCGCGTCCTCGGTCCACTTCCAGCGCTTGCTGTCCTCGGAGTAGTCCAGGTCGCCTTGGTCGAAGGCGATGCCCGGTGACACCGCGATCAGCCGGACCAGGGGCTTCTCCTGTGGAATGTCGATGTACCACTGCGTGCCGTATTCGCCCTCCAGCCCGGGCATTTTGTTCGGCAGGCACTTGACGTAGTTGCGGATGTGGCCGCCTTCGCCGTTGCTTTCGTGGTTGCCGGCCACGAGTTGGAAGGGAAGGTCCCCGAGCTTGTCGGTGACCATCTTGCAGAACTCCTCCTCGGTGCCCTGCCCGTAGGAGAGGTCGCCCAGGTGGAAGTTGAATTCGGGCTGGAGTTCCTTGATCTTGTCCAGCACGGCCTTGGCGCCGTCCTGCATGCCCATGTCCCCGACAGCCGTGAAGTGCACACTCGGCTCAGGCGGGGGCTTGGGCCCGGGGATGCAGCCAGCCAGCCCGATGGCCGTGACAAGGGCAACGGCCATGGCGGCGGCCTTCCTCCGCCCGGGTACTCGCCCCTGCATCCGCGAACTGCGCCACCAGCCTGCCAAATGTCCCCCCATGCCCAAGTCTGCTTTAGGTAGCACCAACGTAACGTCGGGCTTCAGGCGCGGGCAATAGGGGTTCCCGCAGGTCATCCGCATTCAACTCAGGGATGCCGGCAGGAACGTACGACGACGGCCCGCACCGGAGTGCCCCGGCTTCAGCCCTGCACGGCCGAGCTCAGGATGGCCCGCATCTTGTCCCGCAGGAGCTCCTGGCCGGCGATGCTTGGGTGTTCCCGGTCGGGCCCCAACAGAACGTCGGCGCGGCCTGACAGCCATTGGTCGGCAATGGGGTCGATGAAGGGCACCTCCATATCCTGTGCGGCCGCGGCGGCGGAGTCGCGGACACCGGTCAGCTCCGGATCCGGCTCGTCGCTGCCCGACAGCGGACCCACAGCCACCAGCGCCGCCTTCGGAGCAATGGCGGAAGCGGCGGCGAACGTCGACGCCGCGGCCTCCCGGAGCGCTTCGGGATCTGTCCCCTCATCGTTGTCGGAGCCGAAGAAAACCACCACGTCCGTGTCTGGCCCGACAGCCGCCTGGACCTCCTCCCTGAACGTGTCCCCGTGCTCGCCGGTCACCAGGTATCCACTGCCGTTCTCGGCCGCATTGGTCACCTGCATGGTCCGGTGGTTGAGCAGCGGCACCGACGTCAGCAGCGCCGGCCAGGCCTCATCCGCGGAGGTTCCGAATCCGGTGCTTAACGAGTCCCCGATCACCACAACCCTGACGGAGCCCTCGGAAGCCTGCTCCTTGGCACCGGCCGGGGTGCATCCCGTCACCGTGCAAAGGAGCATGGCAGCACCGGCCGCCATGCCTGCAAGCGCAACCCGCGATGATCTGTCCACCACTCCTCCAACCTGGAAGCCGGGAACCACGCGCCCATGCTAGGCCGCGATCCGGCAGCAAATGGGGGAAGTCCGGGGAGGTCTGCGGGAAAGCTGCGGAAGGTGATGGCGCGTTTGTGGAAACCCCGCAGGACGTGATGGGGCGTTGCGGAATAGCGGGCCGGACGTGGCGGTGCGTTGCCGGAAAGGCGGCAGGAACGGACGACGGCGGTCCGCCCGCGAGCAGGGTGGCGACGCGCGAATTACCCCTCGACCCGGAAATTCATTCTCGCCCTGGATATATGGGGTGCGGAAAGGAACATGCGCGTCGAAATCGAATGTGCGGGTCGCGGAGAGGCAAGCGGGGGCGCCGGGAGGAGGGGGAGGGGGCAAGGCGGCAACCCGGAAGCTTGACGCCCGCCCGCGGCACCGCATATCCTGAACGAACGGTCGGTAAATAATTCCGCACGTCCCAGAAGGTCTTTGCATAGGAGCAACCATGGCAGCGCAGAACTTGCAGTCAGTGCCGGCTGAGCTAACCCCCGAGGAGGACGCCGCAGGCCAGGCGCACTTCGACCGGATCATCGCCGAGGACTCCCGGATCGAGCCCCGCGACTGGATGCCCGCCGCCTACCGCAAGACCCTGCTGCGCCAGGTCTCCCAGCACGCCCACTCGGAAATCATCGGCATGCAGCCGGAAGCCAACTGGATCTCACGCGCCCCCAGCCTCAAGCGCAAGGCCATCCTCATGGCGAAGGTCCAGGACGAGGCCGGCCACGGGCTCTACCTCTACAGCGCGGCGGAAACCCTGGGCCAAAGCAGGGACAAGATGATGGACGACCTCATCGCCGGCAAGGCCCGCTACTCCAGCATCTTCAACTACCCGGCGCTGACCTGGGCGGATATGGGCGCCATCGGCTGGCTGGTGGACGGCGCAGCCATCTGCAACCAGGTCCCGCTGTGCCGCGCCTCGTACGGCCCCTACGGCCGCGCCATGGTCCGCATCTGCAAGGAAGAGTCCTTCCACCAGCGCCAGGGCTTCGAGATCCTGCTGGAACTTTCCAACGGCACCCCGGAGCAGAAGCAGATGGCCCAGGACGCCGTGAACCGCTGGTACGCCCCGGCCCTGATGATGTTCGGCCCGCCGGACGACGATTCCCCCAACTCCAAGCAGTCCATGGCCTGGAATATCAAGCGGTTCAGCAATGACGAGCTCCGCAGCCGGTTCGTCGGCATGATGGTGGAGCAGGTCCGGGTCCTGGGCCTCACCCTCCCCGATGATCAGATCCGCTTCAACGAGGACACCAAGAAGTGGGAGCACGGCCCGCTGGACTGGGACGAGTTCCACGAGGTCCTCGCCGGCCGCGGCCCTTGCAACGCCCAGCGCCTTGAGCGGCGGAGGGCAGCGCACGACGACGGCGCCTGGGTCCGCGAAGCAGCTGCGGCTTATGCAGCAAAACAGACAGCAAAGATGCAGAAGGAATACGCAGCATGAGCCCGCACGGCAACCCGGAGACTCCCGCAAGCTCCGCCACCGACATCAACCGCGAAGCCCCCAAGGCCAGCCCCAAAGTAGAGGCAGCACCGGAGCAGCACCATGACCGCAGTGCCTGGGGCCTCTGGGAGGTCTTCGTCCGCTCCAGCCGCGGCCTGAGCCACGTCCACGCCGGATCCCTGCACGCCCCGGACGCCGCCATGGCCCTGCGGAACGCGCGGGACCTCTACACCCGCCGCAACGAGGGCGTCTCCATCTGGGTGGTCCCGGCCGACGCCATCGCGGCCAGCGACCCCGACTCCAAGGGCTCCTTCTTCGAGTCCCCGCAGGGCAAGGACTACCGCCACGCCACGTACTACACCAAGAGCGAGGGAGTGAAGCACCTGTGAGCCCCCAGGCCCCCGAAGCAACGGAAACCACCGGCCACGGCGACATCTCCACCGGTGTGGCCGGCGGCGACTCGAACGCCAGCGCCACCCGCATCACCCCCGGCAACGCCCTCCGCCCGGAGGACATCGCCCTCGAGGTCAAAACGGGCCTGGTCAAGCCGACGGAAGATACCGCGGAGTACGCCCTCCGCCTCGGCGATGACGCCCTGATCCTCGCACAGCGCCTTGGCCACTGGATCTCCCGCGCGCCCGAGCTGGAGGAGGACATCGCCCTGGGCAACATCGCCCTGGACCAGCTGGGCCACGCCCGCAGCTTCCTCACCTACGCGGGAGCAGGCATGCTCAACGAGGACGGCACGGCCAAGTCCGAGGACGACCTGGCCTACTTCCGCCGCGAGCACGAGTTCCGTAGCGTCCAGCTGTTCGAGCAGCCCAACGGCGACTTCGCGGCCACCATCGCCCGCCAGTTCGTGGTGAGCTACTACCAGTACGAGCTCTACCGCCGCCTCACGGAATCCACCGACGAGACGCTTGCCGCCATCGCCGCGAAGGCCGTCAAGGAAGTGGACTACCACCGCGACCACAGCGCCCAGTGGGTCCTGCGTCTCGCCGGCGGAACGGAAGAGTCGCACACCAGGATGATCCACGGCCTGCGCATCATGTGGCCGTACGTCGGGGAACTGTTCCGTGACGACGAACTGACCGACAGGCTCGCCCAGGCGGGTGCCGCCGTCGCGCCTTCCTCCCTGAAGGAGGACTTTGACCGCCTGACCGGCGAAATCCTCGCCGAAGCGGAACTCGAGGTCCCGGAAGTGCCGGCAGCGCCGGGCGGCGGCCGGCAGGGCAAGCACTCCGAGCACCTGGGCTACATCCTCGCGGAGATGCAGGTGCTGGCCCGTGAGCATCCCGGAGCGAGCTGGTGACCGTCATGATCACGGAACAGGAAACGCAGCAGCAGGCCTGGGACGTCGCGGCCACGGTCGTCGATCCGGAGATCCCGGTGCTCACCATTGCGGACCTGGGGATTTTGCGGAAGGTCGACGTCGGCGCGGACGGAGGCGTCCGGGTCACCATCACGCCCACGTACTCGGGCTGCCCGGCCATGGATGCCATCCGCGACGACCTCTACACGGCCTTTCACAAGGAAGGCTACGAGGACGTCCAGGTGGACCTGGTCCTCTCGCCGGCCTGGACCACTGACTGGATGACCGAGGCCGGAAAGCAGAAGCTGCAGCAGTACGGCATCGCCCCGCCCAGCGGAAACTCCCGGGCCGGCGGCCACTCCGGCCCCATCCGGCTGAGCCTGGCCGTGAAGTGCCCGCAGTGCAACAGCCTCAACACCAAGGAACTCACCCGCTTCGGTTCCACGTCCTGCAAGGCGCTGTATGTGTGCCAGGACTGCAAGGAACCGTTCGACTACTTCAAAGTCCTGTAAGGAAGCCCCCATGCCTGTTGTCCGCCAGACCGCCGCCGAAGAGGCTGAGGTGACCGGCCGCCGTCGTCCGTCCTTCCACACGCTCGAGGTGAAGGAGGTGCGCCGGCTCACCGACGATGCCATCGAAGTCAGCTTCCATGTGCCGGCGGAGCTCGCCGGCAAGTTCGACTACCTCCCCGGCCAGTACGTGGCCCTGCGCACCACCCTGCCGGACGAGAACGGCGAGCCGAAGGAGATCCGACGCAGCTACTCCATCTGCGCCGAGCCGCGCAGCTTCCCGGACGGCACCAGCGAAATCCGCGTGGCCATCAAGAAGGACCTGGGCGGGCTGTTCTCCACGTGGGCCAACGCCGAGCTGAAGGCGGGGGACACCCTGGACGTGATGAGCCCCATGGGCGCGTTCGTGTCCAAGCACGGCCGGGACGGCAAGGCCGTGGAGCAGAACGTCATGAACTCTATGAACCACCCCGAAGAGCTGGCGGGCGAGGCGGGGAACTTCGTGGCCATTGCGGCGGGGTCCGGCATCACCCCCGTGATCGCGATCGCCCGGACACTGCTGGCCGCCAACCCGGAGACCCGGTTCGACCTGATCTACGCCAACAAGGCCGCCATGGACGTGATGTTCCTGGAGGAGCTGGCGGACCTGAAGGACAAGTACCCGCAGCGGCTGGCCATCCACCACGTGCTGAGCCGCGAGCAGCGGATCGCGCCGCTGCTGTCCGGGCGCATTGATTCGGAGAAGCTGCAGCAGCTGCTGGGCACCGCCCTGCACGCGGATGACGTGGACGAGTGGTTCCTGTGCGGGCCGTTCGAGCTGGTGCAGCTGTGCCGGGACACCCTGGCCGAGCGCGGGGTGAAGCCCGAGAATGTCCGGTTCGAGCTGTTCACGTCCGGCAAGCCGGACCGCCCCGAAGGGCACGCCGGCCGACCCGTCATCGTGGACGAGTCCAAGGAAACGTACAAGATCACGTTCAAGCTGGACGGCCTGCAGGGCGAGGTGGCCAGCCCCACGCACGCCCGCGAGTCGATCCTGAACGCGGCGCTGCGGGTGCGTCCGGACGTGCCGTTCGCGTGCGCCGGGGGAGTGTGCGGCACATGCCGGGCCAAGGTGGTGTCCGGCAGCGTGACCATGGACGAGAACTACGCGCTGGAGCAGGATGAGCTGGACAAGGGCTATGTCCTGACCTGCCAGAGCCACCCCACCAGCAAGGAAGTCACGGTCGACTTCGACGTCTAAGTTATTACCTCTTACGCAAGGAGCCCCATGATTTCCCTTTCCATCAGCAACGGCATCGCTGAGGTAGTGCTGGACGCACCGCAGAAGCTGAACTCACTGGATGAGCAGGCGCTGCGGGATTTAGCACAGGCGTACGACGACGCTGCTGCCGCCGCCTTGCGTGGTGAGGTGCGGGCGCTGCTGCTGAGGGGAGAGGGCCGGGCCTTCTGCGCGGGGCGGGACATCGCGGGGGTCACCCCGGAGAACGACGACGCCGCGGCGTACCTGGGCGGGCTGGTGGAGCCGCTGCTGAAGAAGATGGCAGTCTTCCCGGCTCCGACCTTTGCCGCCGCACAGGGCGCCTGCCTGGGCGTGGGGCTGGGGCTGCTGCTGGCCACGGACGTGGTGTACGTGGCGGAGAACGCGAAGTTCGGCTCGCCGTTCGCCAAGCTGGGGGCCACGCTGGATTCGGGCGGGCACTGGTACTTCACCGAGCGGCTGGGCATGCACCGGACGCTGGACCTGATCTACACGGCGGACCTGATTTCGGGTGCCGAGGCCGTGGCGCAGGGGATGTTCAGCCGCGCCATGCCTGCTGATTCGCTGGTGGAGTCCACGCGGGACATCGTTGCGCGGGTGGCCGCCGGTGCCACGGGTGCTTTTGTGGCGTCGAAGGAATTGGTGGCGCACATCCGCGACCAGCGCCTGGGCCTGTGGCAGGCCATGCAGGAGGAGAACGAGGAGCAGGCCCGGCTCTGCAAGACCGAGGACTATGCGGAGGGCTTCCGGGCGTTCCAGGAAAAGCGGGAGCCGAAGTTCTCTGGCCGCGTTGGCTGAGCTTGCGGCCGCCATTGGTTGAGCTCGTGATCTTGAGCAAATATTGAGTTTCAGCTGCGGTTACCTTGATTCATTTTCGACAGAGTTAGCGAGCCTGGATAAACCAGTTCACAGCACGCTGCACTGAGTCGGTAAGCAAAATCAGACCGGGGTAAGCGGCGAATCGATGGGTGACGTAGAACTTGCTTCGTCACCGTTTCAGCATTGACGCCGGAAGTTATTTGTCTGTTGTTTCCGCGATGAGTGCTTGGATCATTTGTCGATGCCGCCGTGGCAGCTCGAATGAGAAAAGAATCAATATGGGGGCCTCTCAGAGGCGGCTTCTCGCCGCCGCTGCTTCACTTGCCATCGCAACCTGCAGCTTCGGGTATGTTGCACCGGCCATCGCAGCACCAACAACCACCGTGACCACCGACCAGGTTACGGAACCAACTTCCCAACCGACTGAAGCGCCGTCACCGCAGGCGGAAAGTCCAGCGCCGGCCGCGCCCACACTGGCAGTCACGGAAACACCAGCAGCGGTGGTCTCGGAAGCACCGACCGGACAGCCCAGTGGCAGCGCTGCTGCACCGGCGGAAACCACAGCTCCGGCAGCTGCCGCAACGGAAGCAGCCCAGCCAACCCAGATCGCTCGGCCTGAGGCCGTAGCGGGCGGGGCAACCACTACCGCCGGATCGCTGTTCAGCCAGCTGACGGTGGCAACCCCTTCGGCCTTGGCTTACGATCGGGCAAAGTTCACCCACTGGATTGACGCAGACGGGGACGGGTGCGATACACGCGCCGAGGTGCTCATCGTTGAGTCCGTTGTGCCTGTCACCGTTGGAGCCGGATGTACTGTCACGTCCGGCCAGTGGAACTCCTGGTACGACGGGGCGACGTGGACGAACCCTAGCGACGTTGACATCGACCACTTTGTGCCGCTGGCGGAGGCATGGAAGTCGGGCGCCTGGGCGTGGACGGCGGAACAGCGCCAGGCCTTCGCTAACGACATTGACGACATTCGTAGCCTTGAAGCCGTAACCGACAGTGTGAACCAGTCCAAGGGCTCCAAAGATATTTACGAATGGGCCCCGGCCCTCGACCAGTGCCGTTACGCCCAGCAGTGGGTTGCCGTGAAGTACCGCTGGAACCTCACTATCGATCCGTTGGAACAAGGCAGCCTGCGGAACCACCTCTACAGCAACTGCGCGAATGCCACGATTGCCTTGCCGGCCAAGGCTGAAACACCTGCCCCGGCGGCTGAGGGCAGCTACACGACGTCGGGCGCGATCGGTGCCAAGTACGCGGCAGCGTCTGCGGTGCTCGGCGCTGCAACGTCCCAGGAATTCAGCGGTCAGCGGTTCGGCGGGGCCTACCAGCTGTTTGAGCGTGGCACTATCGGTTACCTCCAGCAGTACGGCGCCTACATGGTCATCGGCGGCATCAATGCCGTGTGGCATTCAATCGGCGCCCAAGACAGCGATCTCGGCTACCCGACTTCTGATGAGTACGCGCCGATGGCCGGCGGCGTGATGCAGAACTTCCAGTTCGGCAAGATCTCGTGGAACCCGGCCACCGGGTCCAGGATCACGAAGGGTGGCATCGGCGTCACATGGGACAACGCAGGCGGCCCGCTCAGCGGTCTCGGCTATCCCACAACGGATGAATACGCTCCGATGCCCGGTGGCGTCATGCAAGGCTTCCAGTACGGCAAGATCTCGTGGAACGCTGCAACCGGGTCCCGCATCACCAAGGGCGGTATCGGTGCCACCTGGGACAAAGTAGGAGGTCCGCTCAGCGGCCTTGGCTACCCCACCACGGACGAGTACGCCACTGCCAATGGAGGCGTGACGCAGGCGTTCCAGTACGGGCAGATCGTCTGGTCGCCTGCCACGGGCTCGCGGTTCATCAAGGGCGGTATCGGCCAGACGTGGATCAACGCCGGCGGCCCGAACAGCGGACTGGGTTACCCCACATCGGATGAGGTCGGTGGCCTTGTCGGCGGCGGTGCAAAGCAGTACTTCCAAGGCGGAGAAGTGGTTTGGTCTCCTGCTTCGGGCGCGCGCGTCATGACCGGTGGGATCAGGGCAGCGTGGGTCGGCCAGGGCTCCGAAGGGGGACGACTGGGCTACCCGACCACCAATGAGTATGGTGCCAGCGGTGGCGGGTACTCGCAGGACTACCAGGGTGGCCGCATCACGTGGCGCTCCGGCAGCGTCAGCATCGAGTACGCGTCTGACGCCTACCAGCCCGCACCTGCACCTGCACCTGCGCCCGCTCCCGCGCCGGCTCCCGCACCTGCCCCGGCTCCGGTTTACTATGCGAACTGCGATGCTGTGCGTGCTGCAGGTGCAGCGCCCCTCTACTGGTGGCAGCCCGGCTACCGCACCGCATTGGATCGGGACTTGGACGGTAAAGCCTGCGAATAGGCAACCACCGGGAAGCCCCACCCTCGATCATCATCGAGGGTGGGGCTTCCTTGCTTAAACCTCATCGATTGCTCCGTAATTGTCCTTTTCGGGTGCCAAAACGGCGTTTGCGGAGCAATGGATGGGGCAGGACGCCGGTAGGGCTGCTCCTACCGGGCTGCCACTTCTGATTCCAGCACCTCGTAGGCCGGCGTGGTGAGGAAGTCGGTGTAGTCCTCGGAAAGGCAGATCTCCGAGATGATGCGGGACGCCGGCGCGTAGTACCGGTTGAACAGTTCCTCGCCCACCTCGCTCCGGAGCCTTTCCGTTTCCTCGGCCAGCAACTGCTCCACCAGTTCGCGGGTTGCCGTGTTGCCGGTGTCTGCGAAGACCACCCCGTTGCGGATCTGCTGCCAGACCTGCGACCGGGAGATTTCCGCCGTCGCGGCGTCTTCCATCAGGTTGTGGATGGCCACGGCCCCGTTTCCGGACAGCCACACTGCGGTGTAGGCGACGGAAACGTACAGGTTCCCGCGGAGACCGGCCTCGGTGGCGTCGCCGGGTGCCGATTCGATGTCCAGCAGTTGTTCGGCGGTGACCTGGACCTCGGGCCGGGTGCGCTGCACCTGGTTGGGGGCGTCTCCCAGGACCTCGTCGAAGACCTCCATACAGATCGGAACGAGGTCCGGATGTGCAACCCAGGAGCCGTCGAATCCGTCGTTGGCCTCGCGCGTCTTGTCAGCCTTCACCTTTGCGAACGCCTGTTCGGTGACTTCCGGCTGGCGGCGGTTCGGAATGACGGCTGCCATCCCGCCCATCGCAAACGCGCCGCGCTGGTGGCAGGTCTTGACCAGCAGTTCGGTGTACGCGCGCATGAAGGGAACCGTCATGGATACCGCGGCACGGTCAGGAAGCGTGAACTTCGAACCGGAGTCGCGGAAGTACTTGATGATGCTGAACAGGTAATCCCAGCGTCCGGCGTTGAGTCCGGAGGCGTGGTCGCGCAGCTCGTACAGGATCTCGTCCATCTCAAAGGCCGCAGGAATGGTTTCCACAAGGACGGTGGCCCGGATGGTGCCCTGCGGGATGCCGAGGGCGTCCTGGGCGAAAACGAAGATGTCGTTCCACAGCCGGGCTTCGAGGTGGCTTTCCATCTTCGGCAGGTAGTAGTAGGGGCCGTGGCCGTTCTCGAGGAGCTGCTTGGCGTTGTGGAAGAAATGCAGTCCAAAGTCCACCAGGGCGCCGATGGCGGGCTTGCCGTCGAATTCCAGGTTCCGCTCGTCCATGTGCCAGCCGCGGGGGCGCATGATCACGACGGCGGTGGGCGCGTCGGTGCGAAGGGCGTACGTCTTGCCCTCAGGGGACGTGTAGGCCAGGGTTCCGCGTGCGGCGTCGTACAGCGAGAGCTGCCCGTCGATGACGTTGAACCACGTGGGGCAGCTGGCGTCCTCCAGGTCTGCCAGCCACACTTTTGCCCCTGAGTTCAGGGCGTTGATCGCCATCTTGGCAGGGGAGCAGGGGCCGGTGATTTCCACGCGGCGGTCCTGAAGGGCCGGCGGCGCCGAGGCGACGCTCCAGTTGCCCTCACGGACGGCTGCCGTCTCCGGCAGGAAGTCCAGGGTTCCGGTTTTTGCCGCTTCGGCGCGGCGCTCCTGCCGTGCAGACAGGCGGGCATCGCGTTCGACGGCGAAACGTCCATGGAGCGCGGCCAGGAACTCGAGGGCTTCCGGGGTCAGGATTTCGGCGGCGCGGTCAAAGGGCAGGTCAGCGGTTCGGGTCAGGGGCATTGCATCGTCCTTTCGGGAAGTTTCACGATACGGACATTATGTTCTGCAAGATGAAAAAACAAGGGCTTCAGATAAATCGGTCAGACCATTGACTATCGGTCAGACCAATACATACAGTGTGGTCCACGAGACAATATCTCCATCTCACATTGTGGAATTCCCCGTTCGGCGTTCGACCCCCTCTCCATCGCGCCCCACCCTCCCCGCTCCAAATACAAAGGAGTTTTTTGTGAGCACTTACCAGCAAGTCGTGGACCCCCTCTGGGGTTCACTCGGCCTGTCCGCGCTCTGCGCGGCATTGCCGTTGATTCTCCTGTTTGTCCTGCTGGGCGTCTTCCGGGTGAAGGCGGCCAAAGCCGCCATTGCCAGCCTGGCACTGTCCATCATCCTGGCCCTGGTGGTCTGGCGCATGCCTGTGGACCAGGTCTTCAGCGCCACTGCCGAAGGAGCCTTCTACGGCCTGTTCCCCATCCTGTGGATCCTCATCAACGCGCTCTGGCTCTACAAACTGACGGTGGCCACGCCCTGGTTCGATGCCCTGGGCCGGACCATCCGCTCCATCTCCAACGACCTGCGGATCCTGTCGATCCTGATTGCGTTTTGCTTCGGCGCACTCCTCGAGTCACTCGCAGGTTTCGGCGCGCCTGTCGCCATTACGTCGGCGATGCTGATGGCCGCGGGCATGAAACCGCTGAAATCCGCCGTCGTCTCACTGCTCGCCAACACCGCCCCGGTGGCCTTCGGCGCCATGGCCGCGCCCATCATCGCCCTGAACGGCGTCACCGGCCTGCCGCTGCACGACCTCTCCTCGATGGCCGGGCGCCAGACCCCCTTCATCGCCCTCATCGTGCCGCTGCTGCTCGTCTTCATCGTGGACGGCAAACGCGGCATCAAGCAGACCTGGCCCGTTGCTCTGGTGGCCGGCGCAGTCTTTGGCCTCTTCCAGTTCATCACGTCCAACTTCATCGCGGTGGAACTGACCGACGTCGTTGCTGCTGTGGCTACCGTGGCGGCGGTGCTGCTGATGCTCCGTGTCTGGCAGCCGCGGGAGATCATCGATATGTCCGGGCAGGCCGGCGGATCAGCCGGTCTTGAGGAAGAACGCCTCGAGGAAGAGCGCCCGTCCGGCCCGGCACCATCCGGCCGCGGGTCGGCAAGGGTCCCGGCATCCGCATCGGTGACGGAGGCTGTCTCAGCGGCCGCGACCACCCGGCTCGCGGTGCCGGCCAGCACCGCGGAGCGGCCCGCCCGCCGGGAAATCTGGATGGCTGTCGCGCCCTACCTGATCATCATGGCCGTCTTCTCCATCGCCCAGATGCCGGGAATCAAGGACTGGCTGGGCGCCAACGGAAGCGTGAGCTTCGCCTGGCCGGGCCTGGACGTCGTGGACGCCAACGGGAAACATGTTGCCGCGCAAAAGTTCAAGTTCGACCACCTCAAAGCCACCGGCACCCTGCTGCTGGTCTCCGGCCTCATCACCATGGTCCTGTACCGCCTCTCGGCAGCCCAAGGCCTGCGCATCTACTGGGAAACCCTGAAGCAACTGCGCTGGACCATTCTCACGGTCACCACCGTCCTTGCCCTGTCCTTCGTCATGAACCTGTCCGGGCAGACCACCTCCCTGGGCCTCGCCCTGGCGTCCGCCGGCGGCTTCTTCGCCTTCCTCTCGCCGCTGATCGGCTGGATCGGCGTTGCCCTTACCGGCTCGGACACCTCGTCCAACTCGCTCTTCGGGCAGATGCAGGCCACCGCCGCCACGCAGACCGGACTCTCACCGGTGCTCATGGCCGCGTCCAACTCCTCCGCCGGCGTCATGGGCAAGATGCTCTCCCTGCAGAATCTCGCCGTCGCCTCCGCCGCGGTGGGACTGGAAGGCGCCGAGAGCACCCTGTTCCGCAAACTCCTCGGCTGGAGCCTGGCCCTGCTGGCGCTCATCACGGTGCTGATCGTCCTGCAGTCCACCCCGGTACTCGGCTGGATGGTCCCCTAGCCGGCACCACCCCCACATCGCGACTACGGCCGGGCGGAGCGGTTCCGCCCGGCCGGGTCCCCACAGAACACACCCCAGAAAACAAAGAGGTTTCCTTTCCATGAGCACAACCACAGCTGTCACAGCATCTGCAGCGCTCCTCACTGCAAGCGCCCACGCCTCCACAGACCTGGATGAACGGGTCAGGGTCAGCACGGACCGGTCCGGTTACGTACCCCCGAGCCTGCCCGACGGCGTCGTTTATGCCACCAGCGCTGAAGAGGTGGTGGCAACCATGAAGCTCGCCGCCGCCCACAACGTCCCGGTGGTTCCCCGCGGCGCCGGAACGGGCCTTGCCGCCGGAGCCTCCGCGCAGGCCGGCGAAGTGGTCCTTGACCTGGCCCGCATGAACCGGATCCTGCACATCGATCCCGTGGAGCAGCTGGCAGTGGTTGAACCCGGCGTCCTCAACGCGGAGGTGAACGCTGCCGCGGGGGAGCATGGACTCTTCTACGCCCCGGACCCGGCCAGCACGGCAATCTGCTCCATCGGTGGCAACATTGCCACCAATGCCGGCGGAATGTGGTGCGCAAAGTACGGTGTGACCCGCGAATCCGTGCTCGCCCTCCGGGTGGTCCTGCCCGACGGCCGGGTGCTGCGGACCGGGCGGAACACCATTAAGGGCGTCACCGGGTACGACCTGAACGCGCTGATGATCGGCTCCGAGGGAACGCTGGGCGTGGTGGTCGAAGCGACGCTCCGCCTGCGCCCCAAGCCCATCCAGACCGCCACCGTCGCCGCCTATTTCCCGGACGTGGACGCCGCCGCGCTGGCTGCATCCGCCATCATCGCCGCCCGGCTCCAGCCTTCGGTGCTGGAACTCATGGACGGCCCCACGCTGGAAGCCGTCGACACGGTGCACGGCACCAACCACCGGTCCAAGGGCGGCGCCTTCCTGCTGGTGCAGACCGATGGCTACGGCGCGTTCCTTGAGCAGGACGTCCTGCTCAAGGCCATTGCCCCCTTCGCCAGCCACGTCGAGAAAGCGGTGGACGCGGCGGCAGCGGACGCACTCGTGGCCACCCGGCGGGAAGCGATTCCGTCCCTTGAGAAAATGGGCCGCGTGTCCATCTGCGACATCGGCGTGCCGCGGAACCGGCTGGCGGATGTCTTCGCGGGGCTGGAAGATATCTCCCGGAAAACGGGCGTCCGGATCTTCAACGTGGCACACGCAGCGGACGGCAACCTGCACCCGATGATCGTCGTTGAACCCGACCAGTCCATTACGGAAGGACCGGCCAAAAAGGCCCTCGGCGACATGTTCTACCTGGCACAGCGGCTGGGCGGCACCCTGACCGGGGAACACGGCGTCGGCCTGCTCAAGCGCGACTGGCTCCAGGACGAACTCGGCGGCATCTCGCTGGAACTCCAGCGCTCCATCCGCAACGTGTTCGACCCCCAGGGGATCCTGAACCCCGGCAAGGCAATCTGAGCCGGACAACCCCGCATCCGCTGCCCTGCTGCGCCGGTTTTCCGCGGCGCAGCAGGACAGGACGCAGGTACCGGTTGGTAGGGCAGGATGGATCCATGACCAAACCTTCGGAGGAACCGGGATCCAAACGGACGTACGACGTCCTGGTGGAGGACATTGAGGCGGGCCTGCGGTCAGGCCGGTTCAAAATCGGGGACCAGCTCCCCGGTGAACGGATACTGGCGGAAAGCTACGGCATCTCCCGCGCTTCAGTCCGTGAGGCCATGCGCCTGCTGGATGCGATGGGGGTCCTCAGGAGTTCCAACAGGTCCGGCCCCAAGTCGGGTGCGGTCATCGTTTCCGAACCCTCGGCCGGCTTGTCCGCCACCCTCCGCCTGCACATTGCCAGCAGCCGGCTTCCGGTGGAGGAGATTGTGGAAGCCCGGATCCTCCTGGAAACGTGGGCAGCCAGGACAGCTGCCAAGCATGACGATCCGGCCGGGATCCAACGCGCCAGGGAACTGCTGGAGGCGATGGATGCCCCGGACATAGAGCCTGAAGCCTTCCATGCCCTCGACGCACAGTTCCACCTGGCCCTCAGCGCCCTGGCCGGCAACACGGTGATTGAAACAATCATGGATTCGCTCCGCGGCTCCATCCGCGGCTACATCAAGGACGCCCTTGATGCCCTGGGGGACTGGCCCCTGGTGCTCGAACAGCTGAGGGCCCACCACCACGCGATCTTTGATGCGGTGGAGGCGAAGGACGCCGAGCGTGCCGCGGAGCTGCTGCGGAGCCACATTTCCTGGCTGTACGAGCAGGCGGCAAACAAGGCCCGCTGAGCCAACTACCGGGCCGGCAGCCCGGACGGCAGGTCCGCCTCCGGGCCCGCCTCGCCGCCCATCGCGGCTACGAGCCGCTCGCGGGCGCGGCCCAGGTGCTGGTCCAGCAGCTGGGCGGCCTCTTCGCCCTGCCCCGCCTCGATCAGCTCCAGGAGCTTCTGGTGTTCGGCCTGGATCAGGGCCGTGTCCAGGAGGTGCAGCGACTGCACCCGGGACATGCACAGGCGTACTTCGGCCACCAGGGATGAGTACATCCTGCTGATCCGCTCATTCCCCACGGCGTCGATCAGGCTGGTGTGGAACCGCATGTCCGGCTCCACCACGTCCAGCGGCGCTCCGGTGGCCAGCGCCGCGATGTCCCGGTTGGCCTGTACCGCCCCGGCCGGCACGGTGCGTGCGGCCGCGAGCCGGCGGAGCACTTCGCTTTCCAGGTACGCTCGGGCCAGGTAGATATCGCGCACCGAATCCGGGCCCAGGTCCGCCACCCGCGCGGTCTTGTGCACGCCGCGGACCAGCAGCCCCTCGGCCACCAGCTTCTCAATGGCCGCCTTGGCGGTGGGGCGTGCCACCTCATAGGACGTGGCCACCTCGGTCTCCGTCAGCGCGTGGGCGGAGGGCAGCTCACCGGAGAAAATGCGCTGCCGCAGGTCTGAAGCCACTGCTTCCACAATCGAGACAGCTGCAATACGGCCGGCCACGGATCTCCGCTCTCAACAGTTCCAACAAGACAAATTTCACCACGCAAGTTCAATCCATTTTGCCAGACAAGTATGCAGACCTCTTGACCTACATGTGTACTTGTTAGACAATCGATGGGTCGTCACGCCGGTGTGGCGCTGCTCACCATCTGGAGTCCCATGTTTCAGCAGATCCTTGACCCCATCGCCGGGTCCCTCCTGCTTTCCGCCCTGTGCGCGGCCCTTCCCCTGGTCCTGTTGTTCGTCCTGCTGGGCGTCTTCCGGGTCAAGGCCGCCAAGGCTGCCATCGCCAGCCTGGTCCTGTCCTTTGTCCTGGCCGTCGCAGGCTGGCAGATGCCCCTGGACCAGGCCCTCAGCGCCACCGCGGCAGGCATCTTCTACGGCCTGTTCCCCATCCTGTGGATCCTCGTCAACGCGCTCTGGATCTACAAGCTCACCGTGGCCACGCCCTGGTTCAATGCCCTGGGCCGCACCATCCGCTCCATCTCCAACGACCTCCGGGTCCTGTCAATCCTGATTGCGTTCTGCTTCGGCGCGCTCCTTGAATCGCTCGCCGGCTTCGGCGCCCCGGTCGCCATCTCCGCGGCGATGCTGATGGCCGCGGGCATGAAACCGCTCAAGTCCGCCGTCGTCTCACTGCTCGCGAACACCGCCCCGGTGGCCTTCGGTGCCATGGCCGCGCCCATCATCGCCCTGAACGGCGTGACCGGCCTGCCGCTGCACGACCTGTCCTCGATGGCCGGCCGCCAGACCCCCTTCATTGCCCTGATCGTGCCGCTGCTGCTCGTCTTCATCGTGGACGGCAGGCGCGGCCTCAAGCAGACCTGGCCCGTCGCGCTGGTGGCCGGCGCAGCGTTCGCCGCCGCACAGTTCGTCACGTCCAACTTCCTCGCCGTGGAACTGACCGACGTGGTGGCCGCGGTGGTCACCGTAGCCGCCGTGCTGCTGATGCTGAAGGTTTGGCAGCCCAAGGAGTCGGTCCGCATGGAAGGATCGGTCCAGGATGTGGCCGTTCCGGCCATGGCCGGCGGGAAGAGTGCGGCCGGG
Source organism: Arthrobacter sp. E70 (assembly GCF_058266945.1). Lineage (NCBI taxonomy): Bacteria > Bacillati > Actinomycetota > Actinomycetes > Micrococcales > Micrococcaceae > Arthrobacter > Arthrobacter sp. E70. The sequence continues at coordinate 81,175 of NZ_JBYQFR010000013.1, forward strand.
AAGAGTGCGGCAGGCAACGGCACGCAGGAAGGCACGACGGCGGCTGGCCGGCCGGGGAGCGTTCCGGACCGTTCCGGAGTCCCCACGGACAATACCCGCCCGGCGCCGCGCGAGGTGTGGCTCGCCGTCGCGCCCTACCTGATCATCATCGCCGTCTTCTCCATCGCCCAGATCCCGTTCATCAAAACCTGGCTCGGGCAGGTGGGCACGGTGACGTTCGCCTGGCCCGGCCTGCACATCGAGGACTCGGCCGGCAAGGCGGTGGCGGCCACCAAGTTCAAGCTGGACCACCTGAAATCCACCGGGACGCTGCTGCTGTTCTCCGGCCTGCTCACCATGGCGCTGTACTGGATCTCTGCCGGCAAGGGGCTGCGCATCTACGGGGAGACCCTGAAGCAGTTGCGCTGGACCATCGTCACGGTCACCGCCGTCCTGGCCCTGTCCTTCGTCATGAACCTGTCCGGGCAGACCACCACGCTGGGATTCGCGCTTGCCTCGGCCGGCGGCTTCTTCGCCTTCCTCTCGCCGCTGATCGGCTGGATCGGTGTGGCGCTGACTGGCTCGGACACCTCGTCCAACTCGCTCTTTGGCCAGATGCAGGCCACCGCCGCCGCGCAGACCGGGCTTTCGCCGGTGCTGATGGCCGCGTCCAACTCGTCGGCCGGTGTCATGGGCAAGATGCTGTCGCTGCAGAACCTGGCCGTTGCCTCGGCCGCGGTGGGGCTGGAAGGCGCCGAGGGCACGCTGTTCCGCAAGCTGGTCGGCTGGAGCCTGGGCCTGCTGGCCCTCATCACGGTACTGATCGTCCTGCAGTCCACCCCCGTACTCGGCTGGATGGTCCCCTGATGCCTAAACTCGAAGGTTTCCGCCAGGCCGTGGCCGATCCGGCGCAGGTGAAGACCCGCGCCATCGACCTGCACGCCAACGCCCATGATGCCTCGCACTTCCTGCTCATCCCGCAGGCCGTTGTCATGGCCAAGGATGCCGCGGAGGTCGGTGCCCTGCTCCGGGCCAGTGCGGCGCAGGGTGTCCCGCTCACCCTCCGCTCCGGCGGCACCAGCCTCAGCGGGCAGGCCGTCACGGACGGCGTGCTGGTGGACGTGCGGCGCAACTTCCGGGACGTTGAAGTGCTCGACGGCGGCGCGCGGGTCCGCGTGCAGCCGGGGGTTACCGTGCGGGCGCTGAACGCGCGGCTGGCGCCCTACGGGCGCAAGTTCGGGCCGGACCCGGCCAGCGAGGCCGCGTGCACCGTCGGCGGCGTGGTGGCGAACAACTCCTCCGGCATGAACTGCGGCACGGTGGACAATGCGTACCGCACGCTGGAGTCGCTCACGGTGGTGCTGCCGTCCGGGACGGTGGTCGATACCGGGGCGCCGGACGCCGACACCCGGCTGCGGGCGCTGGAACCGGCACTGTATGAGGGCCTGGCGCAGCTCGCGGCACGGGTGCGGGAGAACAGCGATTCAGTGGACCGCATCAGGCAGCAGTTCAGCATGAAGAACACCATGGGCTACGGCCTGAACTCCCTGCTGGACTACCGCCGCCCGGTGGACATGCTGGCGCACCTGATCGTCGGCAGCGAAGGCACCCTGGGCTTCGTGGCGGAGGCGGTGTTCCGGACCATCCCGCGGCTCCCGCATGCCGCCACCGGCCTGCTGGTCTTCCCTGACCTGCAGGCCGCCAACGCGGCCTTGCCGGCACTGGTAGACACCGGCGCCGCCACGGTGGAACTCCTGGACGCGCTCTCGCTCAAGGTGGGACAAACGCTGAAGGGGACTCCCGCCGTCGTACGCGACCTGGCGGTCCGCGAGCACGCGGCGCTGCTGGTGGAATACTCCGCCGGGCAGCCGGACGAGGTTGCCGCGCTGCGGGAGGTGGGCGAACGCGCCCTCGCCGGCCTGGCGCTGGCCGCCCCGGCGCAGTTCACCGCCGACGCGTCCGCGCGGGCGCAGCTGTGGCACCTGCGCAAGGGCCTGTACGCCTCGGTGGCCGGTGCCCGGCCGCAGGGGACCACGGCGCTGCTGGAGGACATTGTGGTGCCGGTCCCGGTGCTGGGCCGCACGTGCCGTGAACTGGTACGGCTGTTCGACAAGTACCGGTACGAAAACAGCGTGATCTTCGGGCACGCGAAGGACGGCAACGTCCACTTCATGCTCACGGACGGCTTCGCCACGGCGGAGGAGCTGGACAGGTACAGCGCGTTCACCGAGGACATGGTGGACCTGGTCCTGGGGGAGGGCGGCTCGCTGAAGGCCGAGCACGGGACCGGCCGGGTGATGGCGCCGTATGTGCGGCGGCAGTACGGGGACGAGCTGTACGGCGTGATGCGCCGGATCAAGGAGCTGTTTGATCCTGCCGGCATGCTCAATCCGGGCGTGCTCATGGACGACGATCCCCAGGCGCACCTGCGCCATATCAAGACGGCGCCGCCGGTGGCCGAGGAAGTGGACCGCTGCGTCTCGTGCGGGTACTGCGAGCCGGTGTGCCCCAGCAAGGACCTCACCCTGACGCCGCGCCAGCGCATCGTCACCCTGCGCGCCATCGAGGCCGCACGGCTGGCCGGCGACACGGCGCTGGTGAAGGAACTGGAAAAGGACTACGACTACGAGTCGGTGCAGACCTGCGCGGTGGACGGGATGTGCCAGACGGCCTGCCCCGTGGACATCAACACCGGGCTGCTGGTCAAGCGGATCCGGCGTTCCGACGCCGGGCCAGTGGCCAACGGCGCCTGGACCGCCGCGGCCAAGCACTGGGAAGGCGTCACCCGCGGAGCCGCACTGGCCCTGACCGTGGTGAACAAGCTGCCGGCCCCGGCAGTGGTGGCGCCCAACAAGGCGGCGCGGGCGGTGCTGGGCACGGACACGGTGCCGCTGTACTCGTCGGAGCTGCCCGGCGGGGGTTCCGTGCGGAAGCGTGCGACGCCGGACGGGGCACCGGACGCCGTCTACTTCCCCGCCTGCGTGGGGACGATGTTCGGGCCGGCTTCGGGGGGTACGTCACCTGGCGGCCCCGACTCCGGGCCCGCTTCGGGCCGGGGAGTCCAGTACAGCTTCGAGCAGCTGTGTGAACGGGCGGGGATCACACTGCTGGTGCCGGCGGGTATCGATTCACTGTGCTGCGGGACGCCCTGGTCCTCGAAGGGCATGGCCGCCGGCCAGGCGACCATGAAGGAGAAGACCCTGGCGGCGCTGCGGGAGGCAACCCGGGACGGCGAGCTGGCCATCATCTGCGACGCGTCGTCCTGCACCGAGGGCCTGCGGCAGGTGGTGGAGGCCGATGATCCGGGGGTGGGCCAGCGGCCGCTGCGGATCGTGGATGCCGTGGACTTCGCCGCCGAGCACATCCTGCCCAGGCTGCCGGAGCACGCAAAGCTCGAGTCGCTGGCCCTGCACCCCACCTGCTCCTCCACGCGGATAGGGATCAACGATTCTTTGGACGCGGTGGCTTCCGCGGTGGCCGAAAAAGTGGATGTGCCGGTGAACTGGGGCTGCTGCGCCTTCGCCGGGGACCGCGGCATGCTCCACCCCGAGCTCACGGAGTCCGCCACCCGGAAGCAGGCCGCGGACGTGGGACAGCTGGACGCGTCCGCGCACGCCTCCTGCAACCGCACCTGCGAACTGGGCATGACCCGTGCCACGGGCCAGGACTACCGGCATGTCCTGGAGCTGCTGGAGGAGGTCACGCGGTAGGGGAGTGGTTGGGCACATCCGCCGGGGGTCTTGGCCGGGGGTCTTGAGCGGTGGGGAGCGAAACCAACCTCAAGAACCCCTTGCAGAATTCTTGAGTGAACCTTGAAGGCCTGTTGAAGAATTCTTAATATGCGTTCGAAAGAGTAAGGCCAAGCCGGACAACTCCGGCTAATGTGCGCTGCCGGTCTCAAAGAGGCAGCGGCGTTTAGGGACTTACTCTGGGGGCACTTTTGTCTGAAGTTTTGAACGCCGGGATTGATGGAAAAGAAGAGAGCGGCGTTAGCCGGCGCAGGGTGGTGGCCGGTGTTGCGTGGTCCGTGCCGGTTATCGCCACGGCCATCGCCGCTCCGGCCGCTGCGGCGTCCGGCGTTTCGGCTGCGGCCGCCATCGACGGCGCACAGTCTTCGTTATCCATTCCCGAGCTGACTGCTCCAGGTCAAGGGCATCCAGCCACGGGACCAACAGGATTCCACATAACGAACAGCGGAAGCCAGATCACCGCGAGCATTGCAGGTTCAATCCGCATTGAACCGATTCCGGCAGCCACCGGTGATCCCGGAGTTGGAGTGCAGTCCCTGACCAACACGACGCTAACTTTCCCTAGTCTCGATGCCAACAACATCTTCACCGGCACTTTCACTATTCCTGGAATGGACAGCAATACAACGGTCAGCATAGGAACAGGCTTTTATTACAAGGGCAAAAAGACGCAACTTCGGAATTTCCTGATGTCCGTCACACTGACCTACCCCGACGGCAAAGTCGAGACTATTTCGACTGACATCAAGCTCATCTAGGTCCGCAGCATTGGTCTGGAAACGTGGCGGCTTGGTCGCAGAAGTTTGTACGAAACCTCGGGCCCGCGTCGCCCTGCTCCACCTCGACGCAACGCAGCCCGTGGTCCTCGAGGGCCCGGCGGCGGTCATCTGGGATCTCATTGACGGCCAGCGGACCCAGCAGGAGATCTTCGCTGAGCTTGAGGCCACCTATGAGGACAAGTCGGGACAGATGCAGGCTCAGGTGGAAGGATTCCTGGCAAGCCTCGAAGCGCAGCGCCTGATCGAGGCTGCAAGCGGAACTTCACGGTAGCCCATGTCATCCACGGAGATTTTGGGCAGCCCCCGTTCGGCCTGGCAGCAGCGCCTGCTCGAGGAGCTCGCAAGGGGCAGCGACCTGCTGTGCCTGGATGTGCTGGGCAGGCGGTTTGTTGTCCGCTGGGGCCACGGGGTCACCTGGCAGCAGCGGGTCGCCATGAGGACTGCCTGGGCACGGTGTGTGAGCAGCGAAAAGCCCGTCCTGCCGCCGGTGCCGATGGAACCTTCGGAGGACAGACCGTTCACGGCGTCCGTCACGGGTGCGTCAATCAAGGTCGACGCCGGGCCCTTCCACCTCGAGGCCGCCTCCTTTGAGGAGCTGGCTGAGAACCTCACGTCCCGGCTAACGGTTGCCGCCATCCTGGACAATGCCGGCGAAATGACCATGCTCCACGCCTGCGGTGTGGGCGACCCTACCTCGGGGGCGGTGGTCGCCCTTGTCGCGAAATCCGGAACGGGGAAGACCACCGCGGCGTCCGTGCTCGCTCGGGTCTATGGCTATGTCACTGACGAGACGGTAGCCATTGCCTGGGACGGCTCGGTGGTTCCATACCCCAAGCCTCTCTCCGTAAAGCGGCAGGCCGGCGCACCCAAGCGGCAGGTCGGACCGGGTGAATTTGGGCTCCAGCACGCACCTGCCATGCCCTTCATCCAGTCCATCGTGCTCCTGAACCGGGTGCCCAATCCCACCGTTCCCGTTCTGGAGAGGGTGCCGCTGGCCGATGCGCTGTTGGCCCTCATCCCGGACTCATCCTCGCAGGCCGAAGTTGTGGAGCCGCTCCAGTCCCTTTGCCGGCTGATCGAGAGCGTCGGGGGAGTGTGGCAGGTGACCTACTCGGAGGCCGCCGACCTTCCGGCAGCCCTGGCACCCCTGTTCCAGGTGCAGCCGCCGTCGGAAGACACGTGGGAACCGGCTGCAGCTCGAGATGGCCAACCTGGACACATTGCGGCCGGCAGCATCCGGCGCTGCGTCCCGAAGGACGCCGTGGCCATCGGTGGTGACCTGTTGGTCATGCTGGACCACGAAATAGTGCGTGTCAGCGGAATCGGACCGGCTATCTGGGAAGCCTGTGCCAGCCCGGCCGGGCTGGACCACATCGTTGAACATGTCGCCGAGGTGCACGGCGCCCCGAAAGGCTACCAAGACGCCGTCGCCGCCGCGGTAGAGCAGCTGATCGCTAAGTCCATCCTGGAGCGCGGCGGAAACTAGGCGCCCGTGCCCGCCGCTAGAGCAGCTGACTGGAAGACCGGTCGCAGGCACAAAAGAACTTGAGTGGAAGGAACCACCATGAGCACCACAACCGCGCCCGCGGAGGCGCCTTCAGGCCTCGACCTGGCGGACTACCTGAGCATCCTTCGGACGTACTGGAAGGCTCTGGTCGCGTTCACCCTGCTGGCTACCTTGGCAGCAGCCGGTTGGACCGTCCTCCAGCCCAAGATCTACTCCTCTGATTCCAGCGGGATCGTCGTTACGCCGGGTTCGGACAACGTGAGCCTCGCGCTCGCCGGTGACAGCCTGGCTAAGGCCAAAGTGAAGAACTACGAGTCCGTCGCAAAATCCCGGCTGGTCGCAGACCGGGTCATCGCGGCCCTGGACCTGAAAACCACTGCTGACGCCCTGCTCGGCACTATCAGCGTCAAGGTTCCGCTGGACACGGCCGAGATCCGGGTGACTGCCCAGTCGGCCGACCCCGCGACGGCCCAGCGCGTCGCCGACGCATGGGTCAAAGGGCTAGCCGCCCAGGTGGAAGCGATTGAGACCGCACCCGCCCCCGATTCCGGCCAGCAGGGCGCCGCAACACCGGACGCCGGGCAGGCGGCAAGCGCTGCAACAGCCGTCCGTGTCCTCCCTCTGGGCAAGGCTGTTCTGCCCAGCAGCCCCACCTCACCCAATACCAAGCTCAATCTTGCCCTGGGCGCTCTCGTGGGGTTGGCTCTCGGTGTAGCCTACGCCCTGGTCCGCCGGCACCTCGACCGCCGCATCCGGAAGGCCTCGGAAATTGAAAGCCGGTTCGGCGTTCCCGTGATCGGAACCCTCCCGGTGGACCACCGCCTGGACGGGAAGAGCACCATCCTGGATGCCGGCACCGCTGCACAGCTTCATGACGCCGGCGGGGCGATGGCCGAGGCCCTCCGGGAACTGCGCACCAACCTCAGCTTCCTCGACGTGGACCAGCCGCCGCGGATCATCGTGGTCACCAGCTCCATGCAGGCGGAAGGCAAGTCCACGGTCACGGCCAATCTCGCCGTCACCATGGCGGCCGCGGGCGAAAACGTGGTGGTGGTCGACGGCGACCTCCGCCGGCCCACGCTGGTGGACGTTTTCAGTCTGGTTCCGGGAGTCGGAGTTACGGACGTCCTCACCGGCACCGCCGAGTTGGCGGACGTCCTCCAGCCATGGGGCGCCCTGCCAAACCTGGCAGTCCTCGGTTCCGGACGAATCCCGCCCAACCCCAGTGAGCTTCTGGGATCCCGGGCAATGCACAACATGCTTAAGGCCTTGGCCAAGGATGCTGTCGTCCTGATCGACGCCCCGCCGCTGCTGCCCGTGACGGACGCTGCTGTACTCTCCCGGGCGGCGCATGGTGCCATCGTGGTAATCCGTACCGGCAAGACCACCCGGGAGCAGCTGGACCAGTCCCTGGGGAACCTCGAGAAGGTCAAGGGCCGGATACTGGGGGCGGTCCTCAACTACGTCCCCACTCGGGGGACGGATGCCTATTCCTACTACGGAACCTATACCTCTGCGGCCTCCCAGACGCCTGCAGCTGGCCTCCCGGAACCGGAGAACCCGGAGGAGTACGAGAGCGTTCCCGAGGCGGCGCCTGCCGGGCGCCGGGTGAAGGTTTAGGCCTGCTCGTGTCCGGCAAGGACGGTGGAGCCCGGCTTGGCATGCCTGAGGGTGTTCTTCTGGGCCACGCCCTGGTGCAGCGGGTTGCGGAAACGCTGGGAATCCGGTCCTTCTTTATCAAAGGACCAGCCAGCGTCGTTCAAGGACTGCGGCAGCCGAAAACGTCAACTGACGTGGATGTCTTCGTTGAGCCCTCGAACCTGGAACAAATGCTGCAGGGCCTGCGGGAACGGGGCTGGCTGGAACGTCCCGTGGATCCTGATGACAGGACGTTCCCAAAGCACTCGGTGACGCTGCATCACCCCGAGTGGCCCTGCTGCATTGACGTCCACTTCCGGTTTCCTGGAATGGAGGAGTCGCCAGCCGATTGCTTCGACGTGATGTGGGAGAACACTGAGATCTTGGAACTTGCCGGACAAGAAGTGCGTGTGCCGTCGAAGCCGCTGGGAATCCTGATTCTGGCACTGCATTCGCTCCGCGCACCCCATTTGCCGGCATCCAGGCGGGAGCTGGAACAGCTTGAACAAGTGACAAGGGAGCATTCGCACGTATCCTTCCTCATGGATATTGCGGCGGCTACCGGTTCCTTGGCGGCCTTACGCCCATTCCTTGAGCCCCTCATCCTTGTAGAAGCACCGGAAACCTGGCCCGAGCCGTCCGTCGAGTGGCGTAATCGTCTTGCCTCGAAGGAACCCGGCAGCGCCCGCCTGATTGCCATCCTGCAAGCTCCATGGCTGGAGAAACCGCAGCTGTTCCTGCATGCAATCTTTCCCCGGCCGGAGGTTCTTCTCGCCGGGAACATTCATGCCGATATGTCCGTACTCGGCCGTCTGGCCCAGCACCGGTCCAGGTGGGGCAGATTCCTGCGCGCGATGCCCGGCCTCGTTAGGGACCTTCGATAGCACGGGACGTCACTCCGTGGCTGACGGGCACTGCCGATTGCTCCTCTTTCAGCGGTGCTTGGGCTCTCCGGAAGGTGGACCAATTGCCGGTTAGCCCACCAAATTTGTTAAGGTTCAGCTATGACTACGGGGAAAACTATCACCAAAGCCGTCATTCCTGCTGCCGGATTGGGGACACGTTTCCTGCCCGCCACCAAGGCAATGCCGAAGGAAATGTTGCCGGTGGTCGACCGCCCGGCCATCCAGTACGTCGTGGAGGAAGCGGTGGACGCCGGCCTCACGGACCTGCTGATGATCACAGGCCGGAACAAGCGCGCCCTTGAGGACCACTTTGACCGCGAGCCGGGCCTGGAGAGCGCCCTGGAGGCCAAGGGGGACAAGGACAAGCTGGGCATGGTGGAGCACGCCTCCCACCTGGGGCCCATCCACTACGTCCGGCAGGGTGAGGCCAAGGGCCTGGGCCACGCGGTGCTTTGCGCCCAGCAGCACGTGGGGGACGAACCGTTCGCGGTGCTTTTGGGTGACGACCTCATTGACGAGGCTGAGGACCTGCTGAGCACCATGATGGAGGTGCAGCAGAAGACCGGTGGTTCGGTGATCGCGCTGATCGAAGTTGATCCGTCGCAGATCAGCGCCTACGGCTGCGCTGACATCACGGCTGTGGAAGGCGAGGACTACGTCCGCGTCAACAGCCTGGTGGAGAAGCCCGCCGTCGGTGAGGCACCGTCCAACCTGGCTGTGATCGGCCGCTACGTGCTGCACCACTCCGTGTTCGGCGTCCTGGAGAACACCGAACCCGGCCGCGGTAACGAGATCCAGCTGACCGATGCCCTGCAGACCCTGGCCGCTGGCGAGGGCGAAGGCTCCGGTGTGTACGGCGTGGTCTTCAAGGGGCGCCGCTATGACACCGGCGACAAGCTGAGCTACCTCAAGGCCGTGATCACCCTGGCGTCCGAGCGCGTGGAGTTCGGTGAGGACCTGAAGACTTGGATGAAGAGCTTCGTGGGGTAGTCCCGTTCTATTGCTTGGGGGAGGTCCGTTGCCAGAAGGCAGCGGGCCTCTCTTTTTTGACAGCACAGGCGACCAGCAGCGCGCCGATGACGGCTCCTGACGTATTTGTCACGATGTCTGACGGGCTTGCAAAGCGGTCGTGGAGAAACAGGAATTGCCCCAGTTCGATGCAACCTGAGACCAGGAGTCCCAATGCGCCGACTTGCCACGAGTGCTTTTTGGGAAATGCGAGTGCGCTTACAATTCCGAAGGGGATAAAAAGTGCGACGTTGGCGGATGCTTCCACGAATTGGTAATTGACCCAGTTGGGAATGCCATGGCGGTAGAGAAACTCCAAGACGCTTGCGAGCTGCCCTGCGACAGGCTGGTCCAAGGGGCTGGGCCAGAATGCGATCAACGCGAGCGGAACCATCATGGCAGCGAGGACGAGGCGCCACAGTCGCTGCTCGTAAAGAATCCTCAAAAGGGCCTCAAGACGTCCGCAGGAGGGCGAACGCTGCGGTCCCCAAGGCTGCGGCGGCCAGGAGGATGAGGAAGGCATAGTGCAACACCTGCGGGTGGGGGAGTGGGATTGATCGGTCGTACTCCCGTGGTGCTCTGCGCCAATGTCTCCCCATAGATCAAATAGATACCACACAAAGCAAAAGGTGGGTGCTCCTCCGTTTCCGGAGGAGCACCCACCTTCTTTGGTGCTAGCAAGCGTTGCCCTTAGGCGGCAGCCTCGGCCTTGGCGCGGCGGCGGACCACCACTACCGAAGTAGCACCGGCAGCAAGTGCGCCTGCACCAACCAAGGTCCAGAGGACCAGGCCGGAGTCGGCACCGGTGTTGGCCAGGCCGCCGGTGTTGGCCAGCGGAGCGCCGCCAGCGTTACCACCGGTGTTTGCCAGTGAAGCAGCAACGGTAACCGTGACCGGGCCGACGGTGACACCGGACTGGGTACCGGTAGCGGTGATGGAGTAAGTTCCGGCTTCGCTGATTGCGATCGGAAGTGCGACAGCGCCCTGGGCGTCAGCAGTAGCGGACAGGTCCTGAGCTTCGGTGACAACGGCGATGCGAGTTGCGACCGCACGGTTACCAACGCCAGCGCCACTAGAAGCAGGAGCCTGGCCCGGCGTAACGCGGATGATCAGCGGCTCACCGGCACGGAAGCCCTGGCCGCGGAAGACGAAGGTTTCGCCCGGGCCTACAACACCGTCGGAAACGGCGGCCTGCGGCGGCAGGGCCGGGTAGGTAGCGGCCATGGCGGGTGCCGAGCCGATGAGTGCGATGGAGCCTGCAAGCGCGAGTGCTGCAAGAGTCTTCTTCATGTGTGTCCCCCCGGAGACGTTTAAGTTTTGATACCCGATTTTGGGGAGTGCCCCCTCTGCACGAGACCATGTGCAGTACTACGGATAGATATCCCGATAAAAAAGGTACCATCCCGGCTTGGTTGTGAGCAATCTCAATCCAGTCGGTTTACATAATGTTAACGCACCAGCCACTCATCCTAGCGGCAAGGCGCATTTTCGTTCGGCAAAGTCACGTCTTTTACAGGCTGGACGGTCGGTGTGACAGCCAAGTTAGGTTCGGTGTGCTGAACTATTTTGCCGAAAGTGAACTCCACAGTCTTGCTCTCGCCCGGCGCCAGCTTTAGGGCGAGTACACCTACGGGACGGTTTGCATGCTGGTAGGGCGCGAACTCGGTACGATGTCCCTCCACCTTTGCTGACTCGATGTTTGCCTGGACGGGACCGTAAGCAACGATATTGGTTTGCACTGAACCCGGCGGCACTCCGAAAAGCCCGCCCCCCGTTACGTAGGTGGGGAGCCTGGTTGCTGCGTCCGCAGGAGCGGTGTTGGTGCTCGTAACACGAACAGTCGTCTCCTCGTAGCCATTTGCTGGACACTCTTTGACCAACTGGACTGTGCGTTTAACGTAGTAGTCCATCTTCGCGCCCGTGCCGTCGTTGAAGTAAACGCCGAACTGAGCGGGTGGGACGCTTTCCCCAGATATGGAACCGCTAACCGGATACTTAGCGATCACACTTTGTTCGGAAGTGTTTGCCGACCAAACCAGGACACGTCCTTCTTCTGCTCCACGGGTGATGCCTGAAATAAGACCCTTTGCTTCTCCCTTACCGCTGGAAAGGGCAGAAAAGACTTCCTTGGCCACTCCCGCGAAATACACGTCCTGCAGTTTTGGTTGCTGGATCTTGGCGTAGACATCTGAGAGGAGAGTGGGGACAACGTTGCTGCCCGTAAGTTCTGTCGGCAAGCCCGCCGCTTTCACAGCTGACAGCTCGGGGCCGTTGATTGCAACTGGTCCTGTTGCCTGGAGGATGTAGCTCAAGACCACTGGGTCAATGGAGATAACACCGTCAACGTTCTGGCCAGTCTTCCTTTCCCACATACCCCGAGCGGTAGCGGCAGCCGTGGGAAAATCAGGTGTGAGATTCACATCTTGCATGTACTTTCCAAGACGAGTGGAGTAAATCTGCTGCTGTTGCTGGTCGACTGGCAGGACGGGGGACATGGTGCCTACGTCGCCGGCGCTGCTCTGAGTTCCGAGGGATAGCCTGCCACGATCCAGCGTCACAACTGCAAGGGCCCCGGGTATGCCACCAGAAGCTCGTGCTTCAGCACTGTTCTGAATCATTAGGAGGTAGTCTTTGGGACCGTCTGCGCCCAGCATTGCGGGAGCGATGGCAGCGGCATCCGCTGCAGACTCGAGGGCACCTGTCGCTTGGGTCAGTTCTGTGGTCGCCTCCACCAATGGGCCGGATACTTGCGGCAAGAGCTGAGCTGTATCAATATCTTGCAGCCGCTCGGAAGATGCTCTAACGCTGTAGGCCGCCGAGGCCACACTTGGGGCTGCAGCCTTGAGGGGGTCTAAATTGCTGCCTGAGCCGCTCGGCATAAGTGCGTCCCAGTTCAAAGACTGGTAAACGTTGACCAATGGGCTCAGGCCAAGACTAGCGATGTCATCAGCTGATCTAGATACCTCGGAAACCGCGCTGAGGTTCGGCCCGACCCACGGTAACCCAGATGCAAGTATCCAGAGCGGGTCCTCCGACGCCCGGCGGGCGGCAGAAGTATGTTCTCGCAGTGTAGAGACAGTGCTCTGGGCGTTTCCTACATCTGAAGCCATAACTTGTTGCTTCAGCTGCGGAATCAGGTCAGCGGCCGCTTCCAGCTCGTTCTTGATCAAAGATGCCTTAAGCCCTAACCAAGCCCCTCCAGTTACGACAAATAAAACGAGAACAAAGATTGGCAGGCCTATTCTTAGCAACTTTCGCTGCCTTTTCCGGTCCCTTCGTCGAATCGAATCAGTGTATGACTCAACGGACTGCCGCTCACCAGGAGTAGACGCACCCACGTTAGGGCCGGCCTAATCCACGGTAGGTCCATCCAGCAGCACGCCATTTGGCCGCGTCCAAGATATTTCTGCCGTCCAGTATCTTAGGCGAAGATACGAGTGCTCCTGCCTCGTAAGGATCCAAATCCCGGTACTCTCGCCATTCGGTCAATAGCAGAAGGGCATCAGCTCGCTTCAGGGCAGCTTCCGTCGATTTTTCATACTGTAGCTCGGGGAAACGACGAGCGGCGTTGGGAAGTGCTTCCGGATCCGTCACGGTGACCACCGCGCCCTGAAGTTGTAACTGTGCTGCGATGCTTAGGGCGGGCGAGTCCCTAACATCGTCGCTTTCAGGTTTAAATGCAGCCCCTAGCACCGTGATGCGCTGGCCCAGAAGTGAGCCACCGCAAAGCTCTCGGGCTAACTCCACCACCCTTGTCCTGCGCCGCATGTTGATGGCATCAACCTCACGAAGAAACGTCAAGGCTTGGTCCGCTCCGAGCTCGCCAGCGCGCGCCATAAATGCTCGGATGTCTTTCGGAAGACAACCTCCGCCAAATCCTATTCCAGCGTTGAGGAATTTGCGGCCAATTCTGTCGTCAAGGCCAATTGCATCTGCCAGCAGCGTCACGTCGGCGCCGGAAGCATCACAGAGCTCGGCCATGGCGTTGATGAAGGAGATTTTTGTCGCCAAAAATGAGTTGGCCGCGGTCTTGACTAGTTCAGCCGTGGGGAGATCTGCGACCAGTCGGGGTGTTCCAGACTCCAGCGGCGTCGCGTAAACGTTATCGAGGACCTGAACGCCGGCATGGTCCTCGGAACCTCCGATTACGCCGTAAACGAGTCGGTCGGGGTTGAGTGTGTCTGCAACAGCGTGCCCTTCGCGAAGGAACTCCGGGTTCCACAGCAAATGCGCCGCGGGCTCTGCGGCTTCAATAATTCCTGCGAGTCTCGAAGCAGTGCCAACTGGGACAGTCGACTTGCCCACCACCACGTCGCCAGGAGAGAGATGGGGGATGAGAGCCGTTGTAGCCGCATCGATATAAGTCAGGTCTGCGGCATTTTCGCCCCTCTTCTGTGGAGTTCCGACGCAAATAAAGTGCACCGCGCTCCCCTTCGCGGCCACCATGTCAGTTGAAAAGGAGAGCCTGCCCGTTTTCTGGACCTCCCTGAGTAAGTCTTCCAAGCCGGGCTCAAAGAACGGGGCACGGGCGGCAGAGAGATCTGCAATTTTACCTTCGTCCACGTCGATACCAACTACTTCGTGCCCAAGTTTTGCCATACAGGCAGCATGGACGGCACCGAGGTAGCCGCAGCCAATAACCGTTATTCGCATTTATTTGTCCTTCCCCGAGGCGGTGATTCAACCGCCAGAGAATTAGTAAGCTCCGGCACCCTGGAAAACGGCACGGAAGGTCTTCATGAGGATAAGAAGGTCGCCAGCCATAGACCAGTTCTCAACGTAGTACAGGTCAAGACGTACAGAGTCTTGCCAGGAGAGATTAGACCGGCCGCTCACCTGCCAAAGACCGGTGAGGCCGGGCTTAACAAGGAGCCTTCGTCTAACATCCTGCTCGTAGGCTTCGACCTCCGAAGGCAGGGGTGGGCGGGGACCAACGAGACTCATTGAGCCCATAAAGACATTGAAGAGCTGAGGGAGCTCATCAAGACTAAACTTGCGGAGGACGCGTCCAATGGATGTAACTCGTGGATCAGCCTTCATCTTAAAGAGCAGTCCACTTCCGTCGCTGCGTTCTTTCAGAGACCCAAGTCTCGCCTCCGCGTCGACGACCATCGAACGGAACTTGAACATCTGGAACCGAGCCCCCTCAATGCCCACGCGATCTTGTTTGAACAACACCGGACCCCTGTCGTCCACCTTGATCAGAACCGCAACGAGCGCCATAACGGGCAGGCTAACTACGATGAGCGAGGCTGATACGACTACGTCGAAGAGGCGCTTTGCTACTCGTTGACCGCCCTCAAGGGTGGGCGTGGTGACATGGATCAGTGGAAGACCGGCCACCTGTTGAGTATGAATGCGTGGCCCCGCTATGTCTGTAAGCGCCGGGGCCATGATCAACCCGACGTTTCGTGACGCCAATTCCCAGCCGAGGTGTCTAAGCGTTTGTGGGTGCAGTTGAACTCCGGCCGAAACAGCCACTGCATCAGCATTACAAGCTTGTATTGCCTCCACTATCGATTTCGCGTCGGGAGCGTTTCCAACGACGGGAAGTCCTGACTCAGGTTCTACGGATAGGTACTCGGAAGTATTCGGCGTATAAACCGCAACAGGTAGGTAGCCAGCGTGTTTGGCCGTTCGGAGAGAGCGAGCCAAGTGCGCTACTGCGCTCGGGCCTCCGAGCAACAGCAAACGGGACATACTTTGTCCCATTTGCCGGTTCACGTTTAGATGTTGCCTAAGTAACCATCGCGCAAGTAGGAGTCCGAAGAGGCCCGCGGGCAAAGCTACCCCCACGTAGCCCCGGGCAGTGTCAAGTCGCAGGACGTATGACACAATCGCGACCAGACCAAACAGCCACAATGATGCGGCGGCCACCCGCTTGTATTCGTCAGGCCCAGCGCCGAGAATACGGCTTTGACGGCTGTTCCATGCCCCGAGCATGATCCACCATGCCACGACCAGGGCAATGGATAGCCAGACGTAAATGGTCTCCTGCCCGGCAATGACGAAGTCCGCTGCCCAGCCGAAGCGGATAACGTACGCGCCGGCAACTGCCCAGATGATTACGAAAGCGTCGATAATCCGTAGCTGGCGACTGCATGTGGATCGCCAGTCGCGCACCTCTTTCACCAATGTCCCCCAAAGAGTAAAGCTTCCGATAACCGAACTACTTTCCAGCGCTAACGGCGAACGCTCTCCGTATGAGCCCGGTACCACTGCACGGTGGAGCGGATACCCTCCTCAAGACCTATGGAAGACTTCCATCCGGCCTCAGCTAGTTTGGATACATCCAACAACTTTCGCGGGGTTCCATCGGGTTTGGATGCATCCCATTCAATGTCTCCCGAATAACCAACAGCAGCCGCGACAATAGAAGCTAGTTCCTTGATGGAGACGTCAGATCCCGTTCCCACATTGACCTGGGAAGGCCCATCATAGTTTTCGAGAAGATGAAGACAGGCATCAGCCATATCGTCCACATGCAGAAACTCCCGCATCGGGGACCCAGTTCCCCAGTTAGTCACTGATTTTTGGCCTGCCTTGGCGGCCTCATCATAGCGTCGGATGAGAGCAGGGAGAACATGCGAGCCCTCTGCGGAGAAGTTATCTCCAGGCCCGTAAAGGTTGGTCGGCATCGCGGAGATCCAGGGCAGGCCGTACTGTCGACGGACCGCCTGCACCTGCATAATGCCTGCAATCTTGGCTATGGCATATGCGTCATTCGTCGGTTCCAAATGACCGGTGAGTAGTGAGTCCTCCCGGATGGGCTGCTCTGCGTACTTAGGGTAGATACACGACGAGCCCAGGAACAGTAGACGTTCAACTCCAGCTTGCCGTGCCGCATCCAGGACATTTAGCTGGATGCGAAGGTTGTCGCTTAGGAAATCTACCGGGTAGGTGTTATTCGCTAAGATCCCCCCCACTTTGGCCGCTGCAAGGATCACATACCGAGGTTGGGTTTGCGTGAAAAACTCAAATACAGCATCCCGGTCTTTCAGGTCTAGCTCAGAGGACGTGCGGCCGACCAGGTTTGTGAACCCTTCATCATGCAACTTACGCCAGATGGCGGAGCCGACGAGTCCCCGATGCCCGGCGACATAAAAGCTGGCAGTTCTTTCGAGCCTTCCAGGCTTGAAACTTATTACATCTTCTGACACTAGTTCTTCCAGCTTTCAAGATTGACGGTGTCGATCCAGTGATTACCGGCGTGCTTCAGAGCTTCGATGTCGGCATCCACCATAATGCGGGCGAGTTCCGGCGTATGGACGGACGCCTTCCAACCCAGCTTTTCCTGAGCCTTCGAGGCATCACCCACAAGAGCGTCGACCTCTGTCGGGCGCAGATAGCGCTCGTCAAAGCGAACATGGTCTTCCCAGTTAAGGCCGGCATGCTCGAAAGAGATCTCGAGGAAGTCACGTACGGTGTAGTTACCGCCCGTGGCCAGCACGAAGTCTTCTGGCTCGGCTGCTTGCAGCATGCGCCACATGCCTTCGACGTACTCGGCCGCGTAACCCCAGTCCCGAATCGCATCAAGGTTGCCCATGTATAGCAGGTCCTGTTTGCCCGCCTTGATGGCTGCCACGGCCCGCGTGATCTTCCGGGTAACGAAAGTCTCGCCGCGCCGAGGAGACTCGTGGTTGAACAGGATGCCGTTCACTGCGAACATGCCGTAGGCCTCACGGTAATTTTTCGTGATCCAGTAGCTGTATACCTTGGCGGCTCCGTAAGGGGAACGCGGATAGAACGGGGTTTCTTCGTTCTGGGGTGGAGGTGTAGCACCGAACATCTCTGAGGAAGAGGCCTGGTAGAACTTAGTCTCAATTCCAGACATCCGCACTGCCTCCAGCAGACGGATCGTCCCCACTCCGGTTGTGTCAGCTGTGTGCTCGGGCTCGTCAAAAGATACGCGCACGTGCGACTGGGCGGCCAAGTTGTAGACTTCGTCGGGCTTGATATCAGCGAGCAGGGTTACGAGGCGCGCACCGTCACTTAAGTCGCCGTAGTGAAGAAAAAGATTGGCATGGGGATCATGCGGGTCTACGTAAAGGTGATCAACTCTGGCTGTATTAAACGTTGAAGCACGGCGAATAAGCCCGTGAACTTCATAGCCTTTGCGAAGCAGGAGTTCGGCAAGGTACGAGCCGTCTTGTCCCGTGATACCTGTGATAAGTGCCCGCTTTGTCATGGTGCCCCCAAGGTGCGAAAAAAATGCCGCGGTTGCCTAGTGGGCCGCGACAATGTCGGTGTTAATACGCACATCATAGCCGCTCGGATCTAGCAGACGCACATGCAGATACTGTTTGGAGCTTGTAATAAAGACGCGTTGGTTGTCATAGGGCAGAGCAGCAGGTAGACAAATCGGGGTGCCGGCTCGTTGTCTCGCATCCCAGCAGGGTAAAGTGGAGGAGCCCTTGCTAAAGACCGGCTGCTTCGCCCTGCTCGGGTTGCCAACCAGGTGAGACGCAAAGCGGGTGACAGTAAAATCTGGATCAAGTTGCCGGGACAAACCTACGAAACTCGGCAATTGGGGGATATGTAGTGCAGCGAAACGAACATGGGGCCGGTGCTCGCGCTTATACCGCGCGACTAGATCTTTCGACGATAGATGTTGGGGGCGTCCCCTTCGCGGTATCCAACCTTGATCATGCTGTGAAATGGCTTGTGAACGTCGCAAAAACAGGCGCCCCGGTCCTGTCGGTCCGCCTTGCCAACTCGTATTGCATCGCGTTGGCGGGCACAGATGACCGGTATCGTCAGCTTCTAGTTGATACTGGGATCAACTTCCCTGACGGAGCTCCAGTTGCGGCTGTGATGAGATGCATACCGGGACGCTCGACTTCCGAAACTACGCGTCCAGGCCGAGTTCGGGGTCCTAGCCTTTTTGAAACAACGCTTGACAGGGGCCGCGACAGCGGATTGAAGCATTTTTTTCTCGGCGCCACCGCGGAGACTCTGGAACAGCTGGAGCGTGCGCTCTCGATTAAATACCCTGGCTTACATATAGCTGGTACCTACGCGCCTCCCTTTGCTCCTCTAAGTGAAAACTTTATCTCTGAATGCGTCACTGCCGTCCAAGGCTGCTCAGCTGACATCGTGTGGGTCGGAATTGGTACGCCGAAGCAGGACTTCTTGACTGCCGAGCTCGCGGGCAAGGTTGGCAAGGTTTGCGTCGGTGTGGGTGCCGCTTTCGACTTTGCTGCGGGAACGGTAGCCGAAGCTCCCGTTTGGGTGCAGAACAGCGGCTTCGAATGGCTGTACCGTTTTGCCACGGAGCCCAAGCGGCTGTGGCGCCGTTATCTAATTGGCAATTTTAGGTTTATCTTGCTCGTTCTGAGACATGAACTACCCACATTGCTTCGCTTCCGGCAGAAGCACTTGAAAAGCTAAGGCGTATCACCAGTGAAGTCAATAGCAAAAAGCATTATCACTCGCTTCATAAGCTATCGTCGTGGGGGTGCCGCTGCCGCCAGGTGGATGGGTGTTGAAGTGGGTAAGAACTGCCGAATTCTAAGCCTTCTATTTGGGTCGGAGCCGTGGTTAGTGTCGATTGGCGATAACGTGACGATCAGCAGTGGCGTCCGTGTTCTTACGCATGATGGGTCCGGTTGGCTCTATCGGGATAAGGAGGGCAGGCGCTATCGGTACGCAAGAGTGCAGATAGGTTCTGAGGTATTTGTTGGCATCGGTTCGATAATAATGCCGGGTGTCCGTGTCGGCGACAGATGCGTGATTGGTGCAGGGTCCGTCGTGACGAAATCCGTTCCTTCAGGTTCCGTAGTAGCGGGAAACCCTGCTCGGCTAATTACGGATTACGAATCTTTGATGACGCGGGTGGCAGGCTGGTCTACTGAAAAATCTATGCATGGCATGTCCTACAAAGATGGGATAAATGCCATCGTAGATCAGGGCTTTCTGCCCGAGATTTCCCTAAAGGGTTAGCGCTGTCGCCCTCCCACAGCGACCATATCCCAACACTTGTTGTGTACGTGAATACGAGGTAATGACTTTGAAAACGAAACGGCCAGCGCCCGTCATATCAGTTGTAACCGTGGTGCGGAACAACCTCGATGGTTTGCGACTAACTACTGCAAACGTTGAGGGTCAAGACTATGCAGATATTCAACATGTCATTGTCGACGGCGCATCCGAGGATGGTACTCCCGCGTGGCTTGATACCTACCGGCCTCGTTTCGATACAAAGAAAATCAGCGAACCTGACGGTGGTCTATATGAGGCAATGAATAAGGGATTGACTCTTGCGACGGGTGACTTGGTTGTATTCCTCAACGGCGGCGACACATTCTGCGACAACCACGTCCTTACATACATAGCTTCGCAATGGATGGATGGCTCGTGGAGTTGGGGCTACGGAGGCATCAATTACATTGACTCGGACCGTCGAAAGCTGAGTTCGTTTAACCTTGTCCCTTTCCAACCGCGTCGCGTGCAACTCGGCCTCGCATATGTCCCGCATCCTGCCACCTTTATGAGTCGGGAACTGTTGCTGGAACTTGAGGGCTTTCGCCCAGAATTTGGCTGGTCCGCGGACCAGGAACTGGGGGTAAGGGCCGCGCTACGGTCCGCCCCCAGGGTTTGGCCTCGACCGATAACGGACTTCCTCGTAGGGGGTGCACACGCCCAAGGTAGCCTCCGTGCCGTAGCCCGACGATACAGCAAGATCAGAACTGCCAATAACCTGGCCGTCTGTCGTTCTGCCGCCATAGATAAAGTATTTACCGAGGTGATGGCAAATTATTGGGAGGGGCGGGCATGGGCAAGTTCCCGATTTAAGTCCCGTGCAGGTATTGATGCGGCGCGGAGCGTATGAGATGTGCGTGCCTGACTACTAAAGAGGTATCGGAATGAACTATGCAGAGTATCAAAGGTTGTTGGAAGCGGATCTTGCCGCTCACGACATTCGAAAGTGGAAAACATTATCGGCTTTCAGGAAGCCTGAGGTGTATTATCAACGCCTGTTGCGCCGCGTGGAGTACTGGAATTCCAAACCGGGCATTTTCTCGCGCTTGGTAGCTACCTTTGCGAAGTTCAGGCTGCAGCGACTATCTGTGCGTACAGGACTCTCGTTTCCTCCGGGAGTTGCTGGCGAGGGACTCTCTATCGCTCACTACGGCAGTATTGTTGTCAACTCCAAGGCGCGCATAGGAAAGTTCTGCCGAATACACTCCGCGACCAATATTGGGGTTGCCAATGGTGGCGTGCCCGTGATCGGCGACTACGTATACATAGGTCCTGGTGCAGTTATTTACGGCGACATCACTATCGGGGATGGTGTGGTGATAGGTGCGAACTCAGTTGTGAATAAGAGTTTTCCGCCGGGCGTTACTATCGCCGGCTCTCCTGCTCGGGTCATCGCTGCGCGTGACTCGTCAACTATAATGCCGGTGTGGTTTCCTAACTATAAAAGCTCAGCTAGGGCTAAGTAGATTTTTCACGGGTACCGGTTTCATCCATTGATCTGACCACATCACTACCTGCTCCGGAAGAAAAGGAATCGCAGTTGAAAATATGTATCATCGTGCCTAGCTTGAGTGGTGGCGGCGCCGAATTTGTTGCCCGGGAATGGGCAGCTTGGCTGGCGTCCAATGGTGACTCCGTCACAGTGGCTCTAACCCATCCGAAAGACACCGATATTCGTCCTGAAGGAGCAACAATTGTGAACCTTTACGGGCATGGTCCAGTGGCACATGTGAGGGAAATGCGGAGATTAGTGCGGAAAAGCCGCTTTGACGTGGTGATCGGACTCTTACCGTACTTCAACTTGCTCGCGATTCTGGGCGGTATGGGTCATATCTTGCGGCGCCGGCCAAAGGTGTTGATCAGCGGCCGAAACGTTGAAGTTCCCTTTCCTTATGTGCATGGAAAGAGCGTGCGCTTGACCCGAGCCATCTCGAAGGTTCTCTATCCATTAGCTGATGGATATATTGCAATTTCCCACCCGGTAGCAGCAGAAGCGGGCGCTCTTTACCGTATCAAGAGTGAAAAGATGCGTGTCGTTCCCAATCCAGCAACCGCGAAGGTCCAGGCCTGGCAGAATACCGAGGACAGAAGTTCCTTCGGTTCTGGCATCGCTGACAGCGATCTACAGGACGACCCGAGTGTCCTGAACATCATCATTCCCGCTCGTTTGGTAGACCAAAAGCGTCCTCTGGTGGCGGTGGAGGCCGCTCGATTGCTTTCTGTCGCTGAGGACTCCGAGGCGAAGGTTATGCTTCACTTTTTTGGTGACGGGCCGTTGCGTGAAGCAGTGGAACGTGCAGCCCTGGATGCGGGTGTAAATATCAAGTTCCACGGCTGGGTCGAAGACTGGTTTGCTGCAGCTCCAAGTTCTGGGGTTGTGCTACTGACATCTCTTGCAGAAGGCTTCGGGAATGTACTTGTGGAAGCAGCGGCAATAGGAATCCCGAGTGTTGTTTCATCCAGATGCCTAGGCTCGGCTGATGCCGTGGTGCCGGGTATTACAGGGGAGCTTGCCGCGGGAGATGCACCCGAAGATTACGCAGCGGCGATCTCCAAAGCGGCAGCTTTGAGAATGGATAAGGCCCACGACGGCTGGCTTGAGCGCTTCTCAGCCGAGAATAGTGGGAGGTCGCTACGGGACTATCTAAGAAGTGTAGTTTCATAGTTCGATAGCCTTGCGAACCGGGCTACGTCATGGAAGTGCTGGAGCTAGCTAAGACCGCCTTACCTTGTTTTGAGTGGATGTGGGGATTGAGGTTTCTCGGTTCCGTAACCGCGTGAACAACGGACAGAGGCTTTGGTCCGGCGTCCTTTCACAGTCTGGTCAGCGACGTGGGTTGCTGCCTCCTGGAGCCGTAGTGCTTTTATCTCCCAGAAGAAGCAGTCGATCTGGCCAATTGTTTCCTTAGCGCTGGCATTCGCGACCGGCTCATCATCCAAGACAAGACTAAGCGCCCGGTCGGAGTCCAGCAGGTCCCGGGGCCGGTTGTTTCGCCCACCCGGTTGAGGGGTTTGGAAGGGCCTTCTTCAACCTCCCAGCGGGGTCGATTTGGTCAGAGTCAGTGATGCTGGAGCCACTGCACCGGGCGCGCGGGCGTGGTATCGAAGGATCGGCAGTCCAGATTCGATCGTGCCACTTGTCAGGCACTACGGTGTCATCAACAAAACCGGCCGATGGCCTGTGGGTGGACTGAGCGATCGTTGGAGCCCAGCTGGACGTAGCAGTCCTGCGGGTGGTGGCGCCGGCGGTGAAACCTGTGACTGATGGCAGCTGTGTGAGCGCCAGCATGGCCGCTTTTGTCTGCAGCGAGCAGGTTTGAGAGGGCGCAGATCCGTCCGAGAGTCGGGTGTTGGCCTTCGGGGGCCACTGGCCGGGCGGGGGTTTTGAAGTCCTGCAGTGGCGAAGTCGGTCGCAGCGGAAAGATGGCTCCAAGAACTGGCTGGCCGCTACACCACGTCTTTGCTCTTCGGCTCGCGGGATGTCAGTACGTCGGCGAACAGTGTTCCGCCGGCCGATGCCGGTTTCGTCTGTCCCACATCGGCGGAACAGCACCCAAGGATCCGAGCAGCCGCGAGCACATACCGACCAGCAGGTAACATGGCATCTGGGTCCGGCATCCGGGCCATGATGGATGTGAAGACACCACCACACGCACCGGCAACACCCTGGCTTGCCGGCACGGCAGGTATGCGCAATTTAGGGCACTGCGTTTGATCCCGGCGGATCCCAGCACCGGTGTCCCGGAACTATGCCGGGGACGCTGACCGGCCCACCCGTCGCCATCATTCATGGGTCTTCGAGCAGCAGTGCACGAATGGCCGGTTCCATAAGCATGATCCGGTGTTGTGGTCTGCCCGCACACCTGGCGGACGTTCGGGGCCGACTGCCTTCGAGGCCGTGTTCTTGGAGATCCCCAGCTGCTCTGCTATCAACCTCATTGATTCACCCTGGGCCAGATGTAACCGCCGAATAGACGCTGAATCCTCCACTCTGATCATCCCCAATTGTTTGGCACGGGTGACGCAGATTTCGGGCGATATAACGGCTAAATTTTCAACTGTGATCGACAGAACCCGTGTCGACGGTGCATGGGTAGGCTCCTCAGCGGCGGAGTGAAAATCTCTGAGAAATTTGTTTTCGAAGGTGCGAAGGGTTCCGCAAATCTATTTCTGTACTTAGGAGGACTCCGGGGGACAGGTATGAGGCCGTTCGCCGATTATTCGGAATGGAGAGCCAATAGTCAACGCAGCGACTCCGCATTTCGATATCGCGGCGTCCTAAAACTTACCATTACGGATAGTCTTAGCTGGGCTTCCTGCAACAACTGAACCAGGCGCGACGTCATTCAATACCACTGCGTTCGCAGCGATGCTAGCAGAATCACCAACGGTCACTTTTCCTAGGACTATGGACCCGGCCCCTATGACAACCCAATTTCCGACGACTGGATAGTCGTGTGGAGGTCTGCCGTCCGCGTGCTTTTCCCCGATGGTGACTCCTTGTAGGATCGTACAATCGCTCCCCATCACCACTCCGTGACCCACAACTACGCCATTGGGATGCGGCAGTAGCAGGCCGGGTCCGATGGTTGACCCGGGGAGTAAATCCGCCCCGGTTAGGGCGTTGTTTGCAACTCGTAGCACCCCCGAAAGCCGACGCGAGCCCCGCGCGAAGAATAGGCATTGAATCCGGTAGATACTGACAGCCAGCATGCCGGGGTTTGTCAAAGCGCAATCTAGTGCCCGTAAAAGAGAAAATTTTCGTCCAGGCTGGATTCGCGCATAATCAGCCCGGATCATCTTGAGAAGAAACGTCATTGTATTTGCACCTGTTTCCTTATCCGCTTCAGGGCCGAAATTCGTGTCGGAACGATCATGCAAGCAAACAGTGGAAGTAATGTTGCCACTACCGAACCCGTGGCGCCAATTAGAGGTATTAGATACAAACTCAAGGGAATCTTAAGAGCGAGCATCAATATTGCGCCGAAGGCTTGTAGTCGGCGACCTGTATAGTCCATTAGAAGCATCCCTGATGACGCATTTAGGCCAAAAAGTATGAGTAGGGCTCCGAACGCTATGTAGAGGGATAGAGGCGCCGTTCCCGCTCCATTGCTTACAATACGCGTGACCGTTGGGCCGAGGAGAATAAGCCCTGCTGTCATTCCTGCTGATAGTGCAAAAAACAATCTATCAGCCTTCCAGAATTGTCTGCGCAGGCGGCGCGGGTTTTGTAAGTTCCGCATAAAGAGAGGCCACAGCGCCTGGCTTCCAACGGTAATGATCGACAGCAGCGGCATATAGTACATGCTGACATAGGAGTAATTAGCCACTTGTATGAGGTCGGAAAAGTGAGCAAGCAGTGCTCTATCCGTCTGGTAAGTCAGAGGGAGGGCAATTGAAAGAACAGCCATCGGGACTGCCAAATGCACAACCCTGACACGGGCAGCCGAGCCGTCACCCGCGGGTTTGCGCCACGGTCCTCTGCCCAGCATTTTTAGTGCAAGGAGAAATACGAGGAGCTGCATCAACAGAGGACCTGCGCCATATGCTGCAGCAAGAGCCGCGTAACCGGAGGGATTCGCTGAAAGGCATAGCCAAACCAACCCAAGAGAAATGCAACCAGATGATGAAGTAAGTAAGGTCGCTTTTGTTTGGCTGCCCAGGCCGAGGAGGACTCGCTGTCCGGCCCCAAGCGGGATGCCGATGGCCATGATGATCATCATTAGTAGGCCGGCGAGTTCTGTATCCGGACTTTGCGGTAAGCCGAGGATTTGGGACCAGTATCCTCCGAGCGCCAATGCGACAGCGGCAGCGATTGTAGTTAGGGATATCAAAAAAAGGATACCTAGGGTCCTTCGCCAGACAAAGCTGAATTCAGGGCTGGTCTTCCCCTTGGCCGCGAGTGTATCCGTTACAGAAACGGAAATACCAAAATCCGAGACAGGAATCATGTATGGTAAGGCCACAAATATCGAGAACAACGCAAAGCCTTCAACGCCTTTTTGTTGAGTAATAAGCGTAGATGAGTACAACACGGCCAATGCAGAAACTGGCATTGCAATGGCGCGGGCAGCAGTAGAGCCAGTCACGTCTGCAAACCCCCGCTGCCGACGCGGAATGTCTTTCTCGTTCAGAGCCTCAGAACGTGTCACGTGGATAAATCTTTCGCAACGGAGCAACGGGGGAGACGTTGACTTCGTCTCTCAGGACGTTTAAGGCGAGAACGAGGGCTATCGCAAGCGTCCAGCTGTTGACGGGGCTGAAGAGGATGTCCCATATAGCTCCAGTGAATAAGAGCGCCAGCGCACCAATCGGCAGCCCGGTGCGACGGAATGTGGACATCTGGATAGCCAGTGTCGCCCTTCCAAGAAAAATTATCGAAGCCAAAGCGAGCATCATGCCCGCCATCCCAAAATAGCTCCAGTAGTTCCATAATGTGGAATGAAACTCAATCCGTCCGGCCCGGAAGCTGTCCGCTACATTGCTCCGGTCTTTCAGCCCCTCAGAGAGGGTCAGCGAATTAATCGTCGTTGCCCAGTCGGTGCTTGAAGGGGTGACACCAGCCCCGATCCCCAATGGTTCAGACTGTGCTAGTGCGATAGCGCCACCCCACTCCGCTCGACTCCCGATGAAAGGATTCCCGGAAACGTCGATTGATTGTTGGGTTCGCGTTTGGGCATACGTACCCAAGTAGCCCCTAACTGCAAGATCGGACATTACATTCCCACCGACAACAGTGGCTATTGCAAGCGCTGCTACGAGACCAATCTTTTGCCAGCGTGTCTTTTTCCTTGGGTCCCTTGCAGAAGATGACTGGAAGAGGTTGATGAGAAGTGCCAAACCGAGCACGAGGAGCCATGAGCGAAATGAGAGCGAGGCACTAATTCCCATAAGTCCTATTATGGCCACGGTTACCATTCGCGAGGATTTCTGGCCGGCGAGGACAATTACAAGCACCGAGAGCGGGAGCGCGAGGCCAAACTTCCAGGGATTCTCAAAAAAGCGGCCGCCCATTAGGGGCGCGAAGAGGGCTGCAAAGATCGCCCAAAGTATGATGAACTTTTTTATTCCAAGAACCTTGCAGGACCAAGCCAGTCCGGCCGCAGCTACCACCAGGACTAGTGGTAAGACTGATTCTGAAAATGCCGCCCAAGCATCCCAGCCCCTAGACTGACCAACGTTCCTCAAAGCGAGTAGTAAACCGGAGACGATGGAAAGAACCGCCAAGGCCAGAATGCGTCTTTCCCTTTTCTCGCGGCACCACGCCGTTAGAAATACGGGTAAGAGTGGAATGATGATGATCAGAGACAGCCTCAGGAATTGACTACTTCCTATCGGGATCTGGCTTGAAACTACGATCAGGTACGCTACTGCTCGTTCCAAGCGCGTCGCGGAAGACCTCAACTCGACTCTAGCTCCATGAGCATCGCCAGTTCTAAGAATTGCGCCCTCTTTGCTGCTCCGCTGCATTAGATGCCCCTAGGCGAGGGTGCGGTCGACCCGGATACGATCATGGTCGCGATGGCCCATAGTTTGTGTCCGGGTGACCGCAGGCTCTGGAAAAGACTCACAAATCACCGCTCAATGGCAGCGAGGAGGGCCGGTACGCTTGCCCTGCCAGATCTGTCCGCGACAGATTCTCGGCACAAG
The DNA here is from genome assembly GCF_058266945.1 of Arthrobacter sp. E70. Classification (NCBI taxonomy): domain Bacteria; kingdom Bacillati; phylum Actinomycetota; class Actinomycetes; order Micrococcales; family Micrococcaceae; genus Arthrobacter; species Arthrobacter sp. E70. The sequence goes on from NZ_JBYQFR010000013.1 coordinate 108,371, forward strand.
TCAGAGGAGAGATTCTCGGCCCGCAGTATTGCCGCTGCTAGTTCGCCAGCGTCTCGGTTAGCGACTCGTTCGCCGTTCATTCCCTTAACAAGGTGGCAATCGGGGTCCGACTCTTCGGTGGCCACGACTGGGAGCCCGGATGCGCCGGCTTCGAGTAGCACCACCGGAGAACCCTCATATCTTGATGTCATTAAGAAGACGTCCGCGGAAGCCATTGCTTGCGCCACTTCCAGCCTAGAAAGGGCACCAGTGATTTCAACATCTTGTGTCAGATGGAGGCTTTGCAGTTTCTGGTGGACGCTACCTCTAAGTGCGCCATCCCCTATCATCGTCAGGTATGGACGACGGTTAAGAGACTTGAGGGCTAAGATTGTGTCGAGTGCGAGTATCGGATCCTTTTGATGGTCGAGCCGCCCCACCCAGCATATTCGAATGTCGTCTCCTGGGCCCTTTGGAGTCCTCTCAGATGACGCGAATATTTCTGTGTCGAACCACGTGCGGCTGACAATAAGATCGCTTCTTTGGCTGCGGAGTCTTTCACTGTCGGAGACATTGAAAAGAACCATGCGGGCAGCCACGCGCGACACAAGTCCTTCGATCATCCGATAGGCGAAGCGGAACCGTCTCCAGACCGAGTCAGATCCCTTGCTGAGCAGACCTTCCGAGTCGTTGTGGATAAATTGGATGAGCTTACCGCGATGGATGAGAGCGATCAGCATCCCGGTTTCAACGCGGTGAGTATGATAATCGCCCAAAGGCAGCATGTGCCGAAAACGGATGAGACCAGTTGCAAGAATCATGGAGTGTGGCAGTTTTGCCTTCAAACCCGTGGCCTGAAAACGATCGAGTTGCGCAACAGGTAGGTAGGCCACTCTGCGCCCGGCAAAATCGATTTCTTGCCATTTGCCTACCATCGATACATCTTGGGTGGTTATTCCTACGATAGAGAAATCGATACCAGTCGAGTACTTCACTAAATCATGAATAATCGAATCGATTCCGCCGGGCGTTAAATGCTCAGGATCAAAATGCTCCACAATGACAACTTTGCGCCGGTATGTATTAAAAGCAGGGTTCATTTTACTCGCCTATAGCCTAGGGTCTTTAGCGGGAAACTATAAGTGGTCCGCCCAATCCCAAGTGGAATGCCTAAAAGTTTCAGCGGTTCTCGGGGATGGGGAAGACTCGCGGGGGCCGTTCCTGCGCATCCGTTTCGGTTTCGCGAGCGGTCGGAACTGTTAGCGGACCATGCTCTGAGCGCCGCTGCAGAATACTCTCTTTGCCCTGGTTCTTCCATCGGTCTTTTCTTTTAGACTCAGGTTCGATGGCGTCATATCCGTAGCCGTACGCGTAGGCATCCGGTCCTTTTGCGGGCACGCGATTCAAGACCACGCCGAGGACGTTTGCGTCCACCAGTTGTAGCGCGGATAGGGATTTTTCAAGATCGCGCTGCTTCAGCTTTTGAGTGCCTACAACCAGAACAACTCCACCTACGCTTTGCGAGAGTACGGCGGCATCCGTAACAGGAAGCAGCGGCGGCGCGTCAACGATAACAATGTCGAATGCGAGTTCGAGGCGTTCCAATAGGACCTTCATTTGTGCAGAGCCCAGAAGCTCGCTCGGGTTTGGGGGGATCTGCCCCGATGTCAGGACATAAAGACCGTCTTCCCCCCAATGTTGGAGAAGGTCATCAACGTCCGCTTGCCCCACTAGAGCCGTAGTTAGTCCGGCAGTGCGGTCCAGCCCTAGGTACTCGCTAATCATTGGGCGGCGTAGG
>NZ_JBYQFR010000014.1:0-99297 GCF_058266945.1 Arthrobacter sp. E70
TCGGGGGCCTCCGATTCCCCGGATTTCCGCGGCAGAAGGGGCCTTGGAGGCACTCAGGCGGCCCTCCGCCGTCGTCATGGCTTTGTGTGTGCTGCAGCACAGAAAGAGCAATGCCGTGGACACCTCCCGGAAGAGGCGTCCACGGCATGTCCTAGTCGTGCCAGGACCGGCTATCGCTCGCAGGCAACGCCGTCCCCGTCACGGTCGAGGGAAGAGCTGTATCCTGCCTGTCCCCTGTACAGGGGCGCGGCGCCTGCGGCCTTCGCGGCAGAGCAGTTGGCGTAGTACGCCGTCGCCGGCGCCGGTGCCGGTGCCGGTGCCGGTGCTTGGACCGGAGCCGGGACAGTCTTCTGGGCAGCTGCCTGCTCTGCGGCTGCCTTGGCTGCTGCATCCCGCGCGGCCTGGTCCGCGGCAGCTTTTGCAGCAGCGGCCTGTTCGGCAGCAGCTTTATCTGCAGCCGCCTTTGCCGCAGCGGCCTGTTCTGCTGCGGCCTTGTCCGCTGCAGCCTTCTCAGCGGCGGCTTTCTCCGCTGCGATATCGTCAAGGCTCTTGACACCGAGGTGCACCGCAGAACCCTTGGCCGCCTGTGCCCCGTTGGCGGGGTCCTGTGAAATCACCTGCCAGTTTTTCTCGACGATGATGGACTTGCCGTGGGCGGTGTCCACGGCTTCGACCTTGAGCCCGAGCTTCTTCAGCTGGTCTGTCGCCTTGTCCAGCGTCAGGCCAACCACCCCGGGAACTGTGACGTTCTCAGTTGTCTGCGAAACAGCGGTTGCCGTGGCCGTCGGCTGCGTCGCCGCCTGCTTGCCGCCGCACCCCGTCAGCAGAAGCCCGGTCAGCACGGCCAGCGCCAGAGTCTTCTGCAATGTGCCAGCTGCAAGTTTGGAACTTTCTTTCATGTTTCCCCCTAGGAATGGTTGTGATGGTGATGGAAGGACGTGGGCGCCGCTACTCGCAGGCGATGCCGTCGGAGTCACGGTCAAGTGCAGAGCGATAGCCTGCCTGGCCGGCGTACAGCGGCGCAGCTCCGGCGGCACGGACCGCCGCGCAGTTGGCGTAGTAGACGGCGGCCGGCGCAGGCGCCGGAACAGCAGGGGCAGGGGCAACAGGCGCCGGAGCAACAGGAGCGGGTGCCGGGGCAGCAGGGGCAGGCGCCGGAGCAACAGGTGCCGGCGCAACTGGAGCGGCGGGAGCCACGGCAGCAGGGGCCGGAACCGGTTCAACGACAGGTGCCGTCTGGTTCGTTGGCGCCAACTGCCCCGAGCAATCGCCCAGGATGCGTGCCATAGCGTCATGTTCCGCCTGGGTGACCCACAGCCCGTACGTCGCCTTGACCGAAATCTGCCGGGCTACGTACTCGCAACGGAAACCTTTGTTGGGCGGCAGCCAGGTGGCGGCGTCGCCGTCGCCCTTCTTGATGTTCGTGGGCCCGTCTGTGGCCTGCAGGTTCAACGGATCGTTAGCGAACGCGGTCCGCTGCTCCGTGGTCAGCTGCTGGGCTCCCTTCTGCCAGGCATCGCTCAACGCCACCACGTGGTCGATCTGCACTGCGCTGCTGGTGGCGGAACCGCGGACAAAGCTGATGCTCGTGCCCGTGTAGGGGTCGGCCAGGGTGCCCGACTGGACCTTGCAGGGCACGCTGTTCGTATACGTGATGCCGGTCAGGTCCCGCTTGAGGATGTCGTTGCGGGTGTCGCAGCCGTTACGGTCAACATCCGCCCACGCCTGGCCGAACAGGGCCCGGTCGTACCCGGTCTTCGGCGCCCGGCCCTTGATGGGAAGGGTGGCCAGCAGATCCAGCGCCTTGGTGGCGTAGGCGGGCTGCGCATGGGGCGCGGTGGCCGCAACTCCTGCCGCCAGAACGTACGGGTTGTCCGGGTCCAGCGGTTCCCCGGTGTCCTGCGCCGTCGGAGTCGGCGTGGGAATGGACGACGGCGACGGGCTGGCTGGGGCGGTGGCGCTTGCCTTCGCGGTCGCCGCCTTAGCCGCGCTCCCAGACGACGCCGCCTCGAGGTCCGCGCCTGAAACGTGCGGCAGGGCAATGCCCCCGCCGACGAAAAGGACAAGGGACGCGGCAAGCGCGACAGCGCCGGCTTTGCGCCGGGCGGGAAGCCATGCCCAGGAGCGCCGCCCAGTGGCGAGGACGTACAAACCGGTGAGCGCCGCTGTGATGGCCAGGAAGATGAGCGCGAGGCCGATGCCCTTGCTCATTGCGCCCAGGAGCATGAACAGTGCGGTGATGCCGCCGACGACAAAGGTGGAGGCGCGGGGCTTGCGCGGCGGCTTCGGTTGATGAGCAGGCGGAACGGACCCGGGAAGGGTTCGGTAATCGGACATTGTTTCCCCATTGATGCGGACCACAAACGGGGCCCTGCATTTGCCGGGCCTGCTGCTAAGCCCGACAAACTTGTCGTCCGGAGCCTATGTGCTGTTCAGGGACATTTCGCCCCGCTTTCGCGTTCCTCAGCCAACATTCAGCCAGTCTTGATGGGACCTTGAGGAACCACTTCGCATTTGGGCTTCGGCGCTTAACAATTCCGGCGCAAACCACGTCCGGACCAGCGCGGGAAGGATCCCATTCCCAGCCGGCTGGGTCATCGATAAAGTGGCCCGCATGCAGATGCGCCTCGAGGTTGTCCAGGTCCCCGTGTCCGACGTCGACAGGTCAAAGGCCTTTTATACCGAAAAGCTGGGCTTCGTCCTGGACCACGACGTGGAGCACATTCCCGGGATGCGCGTGGTCCAGCTGACCCCTCCGGGTTCCGCGGCTTCAATTGTCATCGGCACGGGAATGACCACCATGGCAGCGGGCAGCCTCGACGGGTTGCAGCTTGTAGTTCCGGACATCACAGAGGTCAGGAACGAGCTGGTGGGGCGCGGCGCCGATATCAGCGACATCCAGGACTTGGGTGGCGTCCTGTTCGCCTACTTCAGCGACCCTGACGGCAACCGGTGGGTGATGCAGGGGCAGACGCCGGCAGCCGTCCGCGACGCCTACAAGAAATAGGCAGCCACCGGCAAAACGGGAGAGCTACTTCCCGGCGGGCGGCGCCGTCGAGCCCCGCACCACCAGTTCTGTGCCCAGTTCGATCCGCTGCGGCAGTTCCTCATCCCCGTCCAGGTGGCGCAGCAGCGCCCGCATAGCAGTCTCAGCCATCTGCACCACCGGCTGGCGGATGGTGGTCAGCCCCGGCTCAACCCACCCCGCAGCAGGAACGTCGTCGAACCCGATGATGGACAGATCCTCCGGAATCCGGAGCCCGGCAGCACGCGCCGCCCGGTAGGCGCCCAGCGCCTGGTCGTCATTGCCGGTGAAGATCGCGGTCGGCCGGTTTGGCAGCTCCAGCAGCTTGCGCGTGGCGGCCTCGCCGGCTTCGATCGAGAAATCGCCCGGCACCATGAGCGCCGGGTCCAGGGCAATACCGGCCCGGCGAAGCGCCGCACTGTAGCCGTCCTCGCGGGCGCTGCTGCACTGCAGGTCCTCGCGTCCGCCGATCATGGCGATTCTCTTGTGCCCCAGCTGCAGCAGGTGGTCGGTGGCTGAGAAGCCGCCCTCCCAGTTAGCCGCGCCCACCGTCATCAGATCCGGACCGGGCTGGCCCACGGGATCGATCAGCACCACAGGAATTCCCAGCGACTTGACCCTCTGGATCTGCTTGGCGTCCAACTGGTACACCGCCATCAGCAGGCCATCGGATTTCCGCTCGGCCAGATTGGCCAGCCAGGGCCGGATCCTGGAGCCGTCAAGGCTGAGGCTGCTCACCACGGTGCCGTACCCGGCGTCCTGCGCCACGCGCTCCACGCCCTCGATGATCTCCAGCGCCCATTCGGAACCCAGGCCCGGGAACACAAGGTCCACCAAGCCGGCCTTCTGCCGGCGCTTGGCGGGCCGGCGGGCATAATCCCGCCGGGCAATGATCTCTTCCACCCGCGCACGCGTTTCCGCCGCCACGTGGGCGTGCCCGTTGAGGACTTTGGAGACGGTGGGGACCGAAACGCCTGCCTCCCGGGCGATCTCGCTGATCGTCGCGCGCCTGGTGTCCTGCTTGCTCACCACGGAAACCACCTCTCACCCGGACTCCGCGCCCGGCGCTAGTTATCGGAAAGTTCCCACGTCTGGATCCGGCCACACATGCCGTAAATCCTGCGCTTTTCCCGTTTTCCCATGGTAGTTCTGGCGTTGGCCAGATAGAAACTTTCTGCCGTGTCCAGGGCCGCCAATTGCTGCTGCGTGGCCGCCGCCTGCCGGGCTGCTCCCCCGGCCAGCAGCTCCGCCCACTGCCCAGTCCTGGCCCTGACCAGCCGGGCAGCCGCCGCGTGGAAGCCGGCCAAGGCGTCCGGCCCGGATTCCATCACGGCATCCTTGAGCGAAAGGTACCCCTCCAGCGCCAGGTCACGACGGCGGCGGGCGGCTTCCTCCCCGGCGGCCAGTCCGGCGTCGGCGTCCTTGTGCTCGAGCGTTGCAGCCCTGCGGTACGTTCCGCTGTCCGCGAGATACTCCGGCGGGAAGGTCATGACAGCGTCCCCATGCTCGGGCAGCCCCGCGTTCTGCATCACCACCAGGACCTTCAGGTCGCCGGAATCGTTCACGGCACGGTGCACGGTGCCGGGAGTGAACCACAAGACCACGCCCGGGACCAGCGGGGTGGATGTGTAGCCCCGTGAGTCCAGGGTTTCAAGACGTCCGGAACCGGACAGCACCACGTAGGCCTCCGTGGAGGCGGTGTGCACGTGCGGGGAGCCGCCTGCGGCGCCGTCGGCTCCGGGCCAGTCGTAAATGCTGATCTCGGACAGTCCGGTGGCGCCCGGAAAGGTGGACCCCACACCTATGCCCAGCTGTTGAGTGCGGCCTGCGCGGCGTCGGCCAGCCGCTGCGCACGCTCGGCGTCCACGCCGCCGTCGGCAATGATCACGGCGTAGCGGTACATCAGCGGCGAGCCCTCGCGTAGCGGCACCTCCGCGCTGAAGAACGGGGCTGAGCCCAGGCACGCGAACATGGACGACCTGGCGAACCACTGGTTGGGTGCTCCGGGGTTGCCCGCGTCTTCCACGAAGGCAATGGTTGAGGACCGGCAGCTCCCGTCGTGTGTGCCGGTGAAGGCGATCCACGGCGAGCGCGTGCCCATGAACTCGTCAGTGCCCGTGCCGTCCTGGTTCCGGAACGTGCCGCCGGTGAACGAGCGGGGGCCGCGCCAGAACAGGCCCCCGTAGCCGGCGTTGTGGCGGCCCTCGGTGGTGGGGCTGCCGATGCTGATCTCCTCGCCGGAGATGTTGCTCATCCGGGTCTCGAAGAGGATGGCGTACGCACCCCCGGCGTGGCTGCCGGCTTCTCCTTCCAGCAGTTGAATGCCGAAGCGGCGGCTCTCCGCAATGACGGGCTCCCCTTCCTGCGAGGTCCAGGTGAGGGACTCCGAGGCGGTGATCCCGGCGTCGGACTGGTCGATCCCGGTGAAGGACCCGTGGGTCATGGCGCCGTTGTTGTCCAGGTTGGCGTACTCGGTGGCGCGCGTGTACGTGGCGCCGCCCCAGAAGTTGTGCCTGCCCACGTTCGGCAGAGCCCAGGAAAGCCCCTTGTGCCAGACGTGGTCCCACGGGCGGGAAATGGTGACCTCGTCCCCGCCCAAGGTGGTGAGCGGATGGAAGAACGGCCGGGGGCTCTCGTACTGGTCATCGGCCGGCTTGTAGGTATAAGTGGCGATGGGCCGGCCGCTGACGGTGAAGGTAAGGGCTGCTCCATCATCGTCGAAACTGAGGCGGCCCACGGTGGCTGCCCGGGGAACTGCGCTCGCTGGTGTGGTCATGGGGATCTCCTGGGGAAGTTGGCGGTCAGGCGCGGATGGAATCGAAGGCGGTTTCGTTCAGGGCTGTGGCATCCAGGACCTTGGCGCCGAGGCCGTCGCCGTCCATGCCGCCGTAGAAGGGGTGTCCGGGAACGATCACCCCGCGCCGCACTGGCTGGCCGGTGAACGCAGAGGCGTAAATCGCGGCAGCGAGTTCCAGCGTCTGCCGGGCGGAGTCCGCTCCGGCAGGAAGGGGACGGCCGGCGTCGAGCGCGTCATACATCGCCAGGAACTGGGCACTGTGGCCGCTGCCGCGTTCCAGCGGTTGCGCGGCCCAGGCCCCGTCAACCCGTTCCTCGTAGCCCGGCGCACCGGTGATGGTCCAGTTGCCGGTGCTGTAACCGTAGAGGTGGCTCAGTTCCACCGTGGCGAATTCACAGTCGATCCGGATGTCGGAGGTTTCCCGGGGCGAGAGCAGGGAGTTGATGACGGTGGCCACGGTCCCGTTGCGGAACCGGACCAGCGCGGCGGACAGGTCTTCCGTGGACGTGGCGCGTGCCTGCCGGCCGGCAATCGCCGTGACCTCCTCCCAAGGGCCGAGCAGGTGCAGCAGCAGGTCGAACTGATGGATGCCGTGGCCCATGGTGGGCCCGCCGCCCTCGGCGCTCCACGTGCCGCGCCAGGGCAGGTCCCAGTAGCTGTCCGGTCGGTACCAGAGGGTGTCGCAACGGGCCACCAGGGGACGGCCAAACTCCGTCCCGGCAATCAGCCGCTGCGCTGCCGCGGAGGCATCACCGAAGCGGTGCTGGAACACGCAGGAGAACTGGGCGCCGCCCTTCACCTGCGCCTTCTCCAGCCGGTCGAAGTCGGCAAGGCTTAACGCCGGCGGCTTCTCGGAGAGCACGTGGACCCCCGCCTCAAGGCATTCGATGGCCTGGTCGATGTGCAGCATGGGTGGGGTGCACAGGTGCACGATGTCCGGCTTTGCCTGCGCCAGGAGGTCCGCGAGGTCCAGGTACCTGCCGGGAATTCGGTGCGCGTCCGCGAAAGCCTCCAGCCGGCCCTGGTCCACATCGCAGGCGGCCACGAGCTCGGCGCGTCCGCCAGTGCGGGCCAGGTTGTCCGCGTGAACGGCCGCGATGCCGCCGGTTCCTACGATGGCCACTTTGTACGTCCGCATGTTCTCTCCGTCTTTGCAGTGATCGCCTGTTGAAGCGGGTGTAAGGGCCGCGCTCTGAGAAAGTTTCGGTGCTGCGCTTGAACTTTCGGGAAGCCGTCCGGCCGGGAATGACGACCCACGCTCTCAACCGTAGGAACGCTTGCGCTGAAGAGTCAAGGGAATTTGACCTAGAAACTAAACAAAAGTTTCTGATACTTTCTTAGAAACTACTTTCCCACTGCAAGGAGACGCCCGTGACCAGCGGTGCCGCCGAAAAGCAAGCCCCACCCAGCGACGCGTCCGGCGAGAACGCCCACCTCGCCGTCGGACGTTCCGTGGAAGACCTGGTGCGGCAGATGACACTGGAGGAGAAACTCGCGCAGTTGGTGGGCGTGTGGGTGAACGCGTCCACGGACGGCGACTCCGTGGCACCGCTCCAGAACGAAATGGCCGGCGACGCCCGGTCCTGGGAGGACGTGATCTCCTCCGGCCTCGGCCAGATCACCCGGATGTACGGCACCGTGCCGCTGGAACCGCTGGAAGGCGCGCGCCGGCTGGCGGCGGCGCAGGAACAGATCATGGCTGCCTCCCGCTTCCGGATCCCGGCGCAGGTGCACGAGGAATGCCTCGCCGGGCTGGCCGCCTGGAAAGCCACCGCATTCCCCGTGCCCCTGGCCTGGGGCGCCACCTTCAACCCGGTCCTGGTGCACCGGATGGCCGGACTGATCGGCGCCCAGATGCGCGCGCTCGGCGTCCACCAGGGATTGGCGCCCGTACTCGACGTGGTGCGGGACCTGCGCTGGGGCCGGGTGGAGGAAACCATCGGCGAGGACCCCTACCTGGTGGGCACGCTCGCCAGCGCCTACGTCTCGGGCCTGGAACAGTCCGGGATCGTGGCCACGCTCAAGCACTTCGTGGGCTATTCCGCGTCCCGTGCCGGCCGCAACCACGCGCCGGTGTCCATGGGGCCGCGCGAACTCGCTGACGTGATGCTGCCGCCGTTCGAACTTGCCATTAAGCACGGCGGCGCCCGCTCCGTGATGCACGCATACACGGACACTGACGGTGTCCCGGCCGCCGCGAACCGGGCCCTGCTGACCGCCCTGCTGCGTGAAGAGTGGGGCTTCGCCGGGACGGTGGTGGCTGACTATTTCGGCGTCGCATTCCTGAACGTCACGCATGGCGTCGCCGCCGATTCCGGCGAAGCCGCCGCCCTTGCCCTGGCGGCCGGGGTGGACGTGGAACTGCCCACCGTGAACTGCTATGGCACTCCGCTGCTGGAGCGCGTCCGGTCCGGTGCGGTTCCTGAGTCGCTGGTTGACACCGCCCTGCGCCGAGTGCTGCGGCAGAAGGAGGAAGCAGGGCTGCTCGCCCACGACTTCAGTCCCGCTCCCCCGGTCCTTACTGCCGGATCGATCGATCTGGACCCGGCGGCGAACCGTGCCCTGGCCCGGGAGATCGCGGCCCAGTCGATGGTGCTGCTCACCAACAGGACGCACGACGGCGGGCCATGCCTGCCGCTGTCGGGCCCGGCAACGGCGTCGCCCGGCTCAGCCGGCCACACACTGGGCGTTGTGGGGCCCCTGGCCGAGGATCCGTTCGCGATGCTGGGCTGCTACTCGTTCGACGCCCATGTGGGCGCCTCGCATCCGGACGTGCCCATGGGCATCCGGGTTCCGACGGTGGCCGGCGCTGCCGCCGCCCGCTTTGAGTCAGTCAGCACTGCCGCAACGGGAACCTGCGAGGTGATTAGCGAAGAACAAATCCTGGAGGCGTGCGGCATCGCCGCGGCCGTGGATACCTGCGTGGTGGTGGTTGGCGACAACGCCGGCCTCTTCGGCCGGGGCACCTCCGGCGAAGGCAACGATGCGGCGGACCTCCGGCTCCCCGGCGACCAGCACGCCATGCTGGAGCGGGTGCTGTCCGCCGCCGAGGCAGCAGGGACGCGGACCGTCGTCGTAGTCCTGAGCGGGCGTCCTTACGCCCTGGGCGACTTCGCCGAGCGGGCCGGGGCAACGGTCCAGGGATTCTTCCCGGGCGAGGAGGGTGCCGAGGCGCTGTGGGACGTGCTGACAGGGGCGGTAAACCCGTCCGGCAAACTTCCCGTCTCCGTGCCGCGCACCTCCGGGGGCCAGCCGGGCACCTACCTGCACAGCCGCCTGGCCGGCAGGACCGAGGTCAGCGCTCTGGACCCGTCCCCGCTGTTCGGCTTCGGCCACGGCCTGTCCTACACGGCCTTCGGGTTCTCGGACCATGCCTCGGATTTGGCGACCATGTCAACGTCTGGCACGGTCACGGTCGGTTGCACGCTCACCAACACCGGTGCCCTCGACGGCGCTGAAGTGGTGCAGCTGTATCTGGAGGACCCTGTGGGCGAGGTGGTCCGGCCCGTGCGGGAGCTCATTGGCTACGCCCGGGTGGAACTCGCTGCCGGGGCCTCGGCCCGCGTGGAGTTCACGGTGCACGCGGACCGGACGTCCTTCACCGGCGTGGACCTGAGGCGGGTGGTGACGCCGGGCCTGGTGAAGCTGCACGTGGCGACGTCCAGTACTGCCGACGTCCACACGCACGAAGTGATCCTGCACGGCGAGCGCCGCGTGGTGGGCTTCGAACGGGAGATGCTGACGCCAGTTGCGGTGACTCCTCGGTACGGGGCCCTAGCCAGCGGTGAAGCGCTCCTCCACCAGGCGCAGCAGCGGCCGGGAGTTCAGGCAGGCCAGGAACACCACGGTGCCGGCAATAACCGGCAGTAGGAACGCGGTGGTGGCCAGCAGCAGCGTGGCGGTGACAAACAGGATCCCGGCGTTTCCGAGGGCCACCCGCTTCTGAGCTCCGAAGCTGTACAGCGACAGGCGGAGCAGGTCCCGGGTCCGGAACGAGAACCGGGAGAGCAACAGCAGGGCATGCAGGGCCGCGGTGGACACCAGCAGCGCCAGCACCAGCAACGCCAGCCGGAGGGCGGGCTCAGAGGCACTCCCCGGCCCCACGGCGGCGGGCAGCGCGGTGAGGCTGGCCGCGATCATGGCCAGGACGAGCAGGTAAGGAAGCCAGAGCCGGGCAGCCTGGCCAAAGTTCATCCGGTAACCGCGGATAAAGTCCTGGAACACCCCGGTCCCATGCCCGGCCAGGAGGCGGTTGAACGCGTAGCCGCAGGCCACCAGCGAAGGCCCGAGCGGCACCAGTGCGACCAGCAGCAGCCAGGTGCCGGCGGCAGGAGCCAGCAGCAGCGCCGGCACCAGCAGCAGGTTCGCCAGGACCAGGAGGGCCGAGCCCATCATCACGCCCGCCACGGTGCCGGCCACCCTGAACAGGGGGCCGGCACCGTACTCCGCTTTCTTCTGAACCACCTACAGCCTTTCGGTCACGGCGGAAGTCCCCGGGCCGCCGTCGTCCGCCCTATTTCTTGTCCGCGTACGCCTTGTACGCCTTGTTGGCCAACTCTACGTATTTGCCCATGCCCTTGCTGTCCAGCTCCTTGAGGTAGGCATCGAACTCGGAGAGGGGACGCTGGCCGGTGATGAACTTCAGCGTGTTCTGCTTGACGTGGTCCTTCAGCGGGGTGAGCACCAGCGTGGCCTGCTCGCGGTCAGCGTCGTTGTACGGCACGGGCGGGGAAACCGGCCGCGGCTTCTTGCTCTTCATGGCCTTCTGGAACGCCAGCTCCTCCTCGTTAAAGGTGGACTGGAGCAGGTCGGTGGTGCCGCCGTAGGCGAAGTTGCCGCCGGAGAACCCATAATCCACGCGCAGGTCCTTGGTGCCAGCGGGGTTCAGGCCCTGGAAGTTGATGTCCTTGGCCAGGACGCGCTTGCCGCCCTCCTTGGTGTAGGTGGTGCCCTCGACCCCCCACTTGGCGAACTCCTGGCCGGCATCGCTGTAGAACAGCCAGTCGATGTACTGCATCAGTGCCACGAAGCTGTCCTTGTCCTTGACGGACGAGTTCAGCATGATGCCGTTCTCCAGGCGCGAGCCGCCGATGATGTCGCCCGCCGGGCCGCCCGGGACGGTGATCTTGCGGACGGCGAAGTTGCCCTTGCCCAGGGACTGCTCCATGGACGTGCGGTAGGTGATGATGTTCTGCGAGTTGGCGCTGATCACGAACGACTTGCCCGACGTGAACTTCTGGATGGCCGAATCGTCAGTCTGCGTGAAGCTCTCCGGGTCCATCAGCCCTTCGGACACCAGCGAGTTGAAGTACGTCACCAGGTCCTTGAACTGGCTGGTGCCGGCGCCGAACGTGAACTCCTTCTTGCCCTCGTCGAAGCTCAGGCCGTCCACCAGCCCCCAGCCGGCCACGGTGCCGAAAGCGGTGCCGGCAATGTTGAGCACGCTGTTGCCGTTGAACCGGTCGGAGAAGGGCACGACGTCGGGGTGGGCCTTCTTGAGTTTGCGCAGCACCTCGCGGAACTCGTCCCAGGTCTTGGGCTCGGCAATGCCTTCCTTTTCCAGGATGTCGGTGCGGAAGGCCAAGGTGTAGTCGGGCCAGAGTTCCTCGTGCAGGCCGGGGAGGACGTAGTACTTGCCATCCGCCTGGGTGAGACCGGCGATCTCCGGTTCCAGCTTCCACTTCTTGATCTTGTCCTGGTAGTGCGGCATCAGGTCCACGTAGTCACTGACCGGCAGGACGGCGCCGGAGGACACGTAGGCGCTCTCCTGGCCGGGGTAGGTCTTGGCGATGATCTCCGGCGCCTTGCCGGAGCTGATGAGCAGGCTGCGTTTCTGCTCATAATCGCTGAACGGCACCACGGTTGTTTCCAGGGTGACGTTGTTGTCGCTGGCCATCTTGGTGAACAGCAGCCAGTCCTTCTTGATGGGGTAGGTGGGCTGGTCACTGAAGAGGAAGGTGAAGCTCAGGGGCGTCGTCGCCTTGAACGTGTCCCCCACCCCGAAGCTGTCCATCGCGCCGGTGCGTGCCTTGGAAGTGTCTACCTTGCTGCCGGAATCGGAGTCACACCCTGCCATTACCAGGCCGAAGGCTGCGAGCGCGGACAGGCCGAGGAAGTCTCGTCTGCGGATCATTGTTTTTCCTTTCATAACGGGTTATTCCTTGACGGAGCCGAGCATGACGCCCGAAAAGAAGTACTTCTGGACAAAGGGGTAGACGCACAGGATGGGGATGACGGTGAGGACGATGGTGACGGACTGGATGTTCGCGGCAATCTGGCCCACGTTCTCCGCCGTGCCGCCGGCAGACCCTGCCGTGGTGACGCCGGCGATCATGTTGCGCAGGTAGATGGTCACCGGGAAGAGGTCCGGGTTGTCCAGGTACAGGAAGGCCTGGAACCAGGAGTTCCAGTTGGCCACTGCGTAGAACAGCACCATGGTGGCCACGATGGCCTTGCTCAGCGGCAGGACCACCTTGAACAGGACCCCGTACTGGGTGAGCCCGTCAATGGCCGCCGCCTCTTCCAGTTCCCGTGGCATGTTCTCGAAGAAGGACTTCATGATCAGCAGGTTGAAGACGCTGATGGCGTTGGGCAGCACCACCGCCCAGAGCGTGTCCCGCATGCCCAGCGAGGTGATGAGCACGTAGTTGGGGATCAGGCCACCGTTGAAGAACATGGTGAACACGGCAATGCCGATGAACACGCTGCGGCCCTTCAGGTCCTTCTTGGCAATGGCGTACGCGAAGCTGGTGGTCAGGACCATGGAGATGGCGGTGGCCACCACCGTGTAGAGGACGGTGTTGCCGTAGTTCCGCCAGAAGGACGAGTCTGCAAGGATCAGCCGGTACGTCTCGGTGTTGAAGCCCTTGGGGAAGAGGTTGACCTGGCCGGCGTTGATGAACCCCTCGCTGGAGAAGCTCTGCGCGATGATGTTCAGGAACGGGTACAGGGTCAGGAACACCACCACCAGCAGGAATACCAGGTTCACCCCCCGGAACACGCGCATGGCGTTGGAGACTTTCATATCCTTGACCAGGACTCCGGTTTCTTTCATGGTTGCCCCTTTCACCACAGGCTCGTTCCTGCGAGCCGCTTTGAGAGGGCGTTCGCGGAGAGGATCAGCGTCAGGCCGATCACGGATTCGAACATGCCGATCGCGGCGGCGTAGCTGAAGTTGCTGGACTCCAGGCCCACCCGGTACAGGTAGGTGGAGATGACGTCGGAGGTCTCGTAGTTCAGCGGGTTGTAGATCAGCAGGATCTTTTCGAAGCCCACGGCCATGAAGGTGCCGATGTTAAGGATCAGCAGGGTGATGATGGTGGGCCGGATCGCCGGCAGGGTGACGTGCCAGGTCTGTTGCCAGCGGTTGGCGCCGTCGATGCGGGCCGCCTCATAGAGTGACTCGTCCACCCGGGTCAGGGCCGCCAGGTAGAGGATGGCACCCCAGCCCATGGTCTGCCACACCTCGGAGCTGATGTACATGGGCCGGAACCAGGCGGCGTCCTGGGTGAAGTTCACGGTGCTGCCGAAGACGGTGTTGGCGATCTGGTTGACGGTGCCGGTCATGGAGAAGTTCTGCAGGATCATGCCGGCGATGATCACCACGGACATGAAGTGCG
Organism: Arthrobacter sp. E70; assembly: GCF_058266945.1. Classification (NCBI taxonomy): domain Bacteria; kingdom Bacillati; phylum Actinomycetota; class Actinomycetes; order Micrococcales; family Micrococcaceae; genus Arthrobacter; species Arthrobacter sp. E70. Next base: position 13,442 of record NZ_JBYQFR010000014.1, read on the forward strand.
GCAGATAAGCCACGGTCTGGACGAACTTCTTGAACTTCTGCGAGCGCAGTTCGTTGAGCATCAGCGCGAAGATGATGGGCATGGGAAAGCAGAACAGGAGGGTGAGGACGCCCAGGACAATGGTGTTCTGGAACGCCTGCCAGAAGCTGGGATCGTTGATGAACAGGGTGACGTATTTAAGGCCAACCCATTTCTCGCCGAAGATGCTGCCGCCTGGCTGGAACTGCCGGAACGCGATCACGTTGCCTGCCATGGGCAGGTAGCGGAATACGGCGAAGTACGCCAGCGGCAGCAGCACCAGGGTGTAGAGCCGCCAGTCGCGTTTGATGGCAAGCTTCCAGCTGCCCGGTTTGTTCCGTGGTTTATCGGGCCGCTTTGCCGGTTCCGTGGTGGCTGCCTCGGGCGGCACTTCCAATCGCATGGCCATGACTGCCTCCTACCGGCCTGTTTCCGTAGATGCTGATGCTGATGGTTTTTCTTCGAGGACCAGGACGCCGTTCGGGGCCAGCTCCACGGTGCCCGCCACGGCTGCCCCTGCCAGCAGGTCGGTGCCGCCGGCCCCGACGTCCACAAGGGCGGGGGCGTCGTTATGGTTCAGGGCCATCAGGTAGCTGCGTCCGTTGCCGGCACGACGGCGGACCTGGACTCCCAGCGGCGCGTCCAGTTCGGGGCAGATCCCGGCAGCGGCACGTTCGGCGGCGAGCAGTTCCGCCAGGAAGCTGCTGTCCACCCTTGCGGACAGATACAGGGCGCTGCCGCCGCCGATGCTGTTGCGGGTGACGGCCGGGGCGCCGGCCAGCCTGCCCGAGGCGTAGCTGGCGAGGACGTCTGCCGTGGTGGTGTGCAGGTGCTCGGTCCAGTAGTCCGCGGAGGCCGTGCCGCCGTCGGCCGTTGAAAGTTTGACTTCCTCGCCATCGCCGGCGAGCGGGTGCATCTCTTCGCTCCAGGCGCCCAGGACGTTACGCAGCGCGCCGGGGTAGCCGCCAAGGCGGATGGTGTTGTCCGGATCCACAATGCCGGACAGGTAGCTGGCCACCAGGCGGCCGCCGCCCGAGACCCAGTCCTGAATGCGCTGTGCCGCTTGGTCGCTCAACAGGTAGGTGGCGGGCAGGACCAGCAGGCTGTACTGGCTGAGGTCGCTCTTCGTGTCCACGAAGTCCACGGTGGTGTTGGCCTCGAAGAAGGGCCGGTACAGGCGGAGGACCTCCTGCGGGTAGTTCAGGTCCGAGCGCGGGGAGTTGCCCAGTTCCAGTGCCCACCAGCAGTCCCAGTCGAACACCATGGCCACTTTGGCCGTAGAGCGGGTGCCGGTGATGGCGCCCAGGTGCTTCAGTTCCTGCCCCAGGTCACAGACCTCCCGGAAGATGCGGGTGTTGGGTCCGGCATGGTTGACCATGCCGGAGTGGAAGCGTTCCGTGCCGCCCCTGGCCTGGCGCCACTGGAAGAAGAGGATGGAGTCGGCGCCCTGGGCGATGGCCTGGTAGGAACCCAGCCGCATCTTGCCCGGGAGCTTGGAAACGTTGACGGACCACTGGCTGACGGCGCCGGTAGCCTGTTCCATCACCAGCCAGGGCTGGCCCTTCCGCAGGGAGCGCATCAGGTCGAAGTTGAGGGCGGCGGCCACGTGGGCGTCGTCCTCGCGCGGGTCCGGGTAGATGTCCAGGGCGGCGGCATCCTCCTCGGCGGCCCAGGCCCAGTAGTCGTTGTTCTTGTAGAAGCGCATGAAGTTGGTGACGATAGGCAGGTCCGGGGTATGCCGGCGCAGGATGTCTCGTACCGCCTTGTAGTGGGCCAGCATGCTCTCCGAGGTGAAGCGGTGGAAGTCCAGGCGGCGGGACGGGTTGGACCAGGTCCGCGGCTGGGCGGGGGCGTTAACCTGGGACCACCCCGAGTAGACCTGGCCCCACACGTCGGTGCTCCAGGCGGCGTTCAAAGCGTCCAGGCTGCCGTACTTGTCCTGCAGCCATTCGCGGAAGGCCCGGTCCGCGTGGGGGCCGTAGGATACGGGGCCGTATTCGTTGTTGACGTGCCACATGCACAGGGCAGGGTGGTTGGCGTACCGCTCCCCCATTTTCTCCGCCATGGCCAGCGACTTTTCCCGGTAGGCCGGGTGGGATACGTCGAAGTGCTGGCGGGAGCCGAAGCCGAAGGTGGAGCCGTCCGCGAGGACCGGGAGAATGTCCGGATGCCGGGCGATGAGCCAGGCCGGCGGGACGGCATCCGGGGTAGCCAGATCCACGCCGATGCCGTTGGCGTGCAGGAGGTCCATGATTTCGTCCAGCCAGCCGAAGTCGTAGACCCCGTCCGCGGTTTCGAGCCGGCTCCAGGAGAAGACGGCCAGGGTGACCAGGTTGACGCCGGCTTCCTTCATGAGCCGGACGTCGTCCTGCCATACCTCCCGGGGCCACTGTTCGGGGTTGTAGTCCCCGCCGTAGGCGATGCCGCCAAGGCGTTCGTGCAGGCGTTTAAGGCGGTGTTCGGATGTGCTGGCGCTGGGCTCGCTGGTCATCATTGTCCTTTGTTTGGCATATGGCCGCGGGCTCCCCACCAATGCGACCTGCATCACACGGAAGAAACTATCGTAAAGTTTCAGCAATAACAACAGATAACGGCGAAGTGGGAGAAGCCTATTTCTGAGGCGGCACGGGGCCTGGGCGCGCTAACAAGCCGGGCCGCATCCGGGTGAAGGCACGTTCAGAATAGATGGAAGATACTTTCCGAGCAGCTTCCTGCGCCACCATGGAAACTATCGGACCTTTAAGGGCTCACATTGCCGGGGCTGATATCGCCCGGCCTTGCGCTGCGGACTACTCGCGCACGTCCTGGATGACTTCGTTGCGCCGCAGGAACCAGGGCTTGAAGGGCGGGTCGAAGCGGGCAAAACGGGGCGGCCCAACGGGGGTCAGTCCGGCAAGGGTAAGCGCCGCCTGCAGCCCCTCGTTATGCCGCGCAAAACCTGACGCCGATCCGCTGCCGGAGAAGCGCACAGCCGCGGCAAGGGAGCCCGGCACCTCCCGCAGCGTGACTTTGGGGTCCGTGGGTGCCGGGGCAGATTCCGCCGTCACTCCCGCCGGGAGCACAAAGGCCACAACAAATTCGGCGGGCTCCCCGCTGCCCGGCAGTGGGCCGCTCTGGATCACCGGCGCAGTCATCGCCAGCTTCTGCGGCGCCCCCTGCTCCCCAGTGCCGTGCTCCTGGATCACCGGGGCGGTCATGGCCAGCCTCTGCCGGCCCGTGTTGTTTCCGCTGATGTAGTTGAAGAGGTGGCGGAAAGCTGCGTTGCCGGCACGGTCAAAGTCCGCGGCCACCGCAACCTCGGCGACGGCATACTCCGGATAGCGGCGCAGTTCGAAGTGCGGGTAGCGCCGGACCAGCTCGTAAGGCTGCTGCTCGGTCATAGTGCTCCTGAGCCTACGCCCGTCGACCGGTACCGGCCAGAGCCGGGGCCCCTCAACAATCCCCGGAGCAAGGGGTATGGCAGGAAGCACACCCACAACCCGTTGCCCCGGGCAAGCAAGAGGCGCATACTGGTTAGCAGAACTAATTAGCAGTGCTAACCATCAGTATCCTGATTGTCACCGCCGCCAGGAGGCGCACCCGGACATATGACGCCCACTCACTCAAAAGCTCTGCAAACCGCAGACCCCACCGCACCGGACACCCTCGCCATCGACCTCCGCACCGCTGTCATGCGCACTTCGCGCAGGCTAAGGGTCGAAGCCACCGGGGAGGTGATCACCCCCGGGCAGTACACCGTCCTGGCCCAGCTGAACGAGTCCGGTTCCCGCACCCTTCGCGAACTCGCCGACCGCGAGCACGTCCAGGCCCCGTCCATGACCAGGATCGTCAACGCCCTCGCGGACCAGGGCTTCGTCGGCCGGTCCGCCCATCCCGACGACGGCCGCCAGGTCCGGATCGATATCACCGATGCCGGCCGCACCGTACTCGAAGAAGCACGCAGCCAGCGCACTGCCTGGCTCGCCCAGCGTGTGGCCGGGCTGAGCGGGGAAGAGCGGTTGATCCTCAGCCAGGCCGCCCGCATCATGCAGGAGATGAGCGGCAAATGAGCGCGATGTTCCGGGCGCTGGAAAACCCCAACTACCGCATCTGGGCCAGCGGCGCCCTTGTCTCCAACATCGGCACCTGGATGCAGCGCGTGGCCCAGGACTGGCTGGTGCTGACAGTCCTCACGGACCACTCCGGAGCCGCCGTCGGCATCACCACGGGCCTGCAGTTCCTGCCCATGCTGCTCTTCGGCCCCTACGGCGGGGTGCTGGCGGACCGCTACCGCAAGAGCATCATCCTGCGCTGGACCCAGCTGGCCATGGGCTTGACCGGCCTGGCCATCGGGCTCCTGGTGGTTACCGGTACCGCCCAGCTGTGGCACGCCTACCTGGCGGCGTTCTGCCTGGGCGTGGCCAGCGCCGTGGACGCTCCGGCCCGGCAGGCCTTCGTGTCCGAACTCGTCGGCCAGGACAACATCGCCAACGCCGTTGCACTTAACTCCGCCTCATTCAACACGGCACGCCTCACCGGTCCGGCAATAGCCGGCGTGCTCATCGCCTGGGTAGGAACCGGCCCGGTATTCCTGCTGAATGCGGCCAGCTTTGCCGGCGTCCTGGTCTCGCTGTTCAGGATCCGCAGGTCCGAGCTCGCCCCGCCGGCCCGTCCCGCCCGCAGCAAGCACCAGGTGGCTGAGGGCATCCGCTACATCCGGCGCCGGCCGGACCTCATGCTCATCATGGTGCTGGTGGGGGCACTGGGCGCCTTCGGGATGAACTTCCCGGTCACGAACTCCCTGATGGCCACCACCGAGTTCCACATGGGCCCGAGCGAATTCGGCCTCCTTGGCTCCATCATGGCCGTCGGCACACTGGCCGGCGCGCTGCTCGCGGCACGCAGGTCCGGGCCCCGGCTGCGGTACCTGCTCGGCGGGGCACTGGGACTGGGCATCTTCACGCTGGCAGCGAGCGTGGCGCCGTCGTTCTGGCTCTACGCCGCATTGCTGGTTCCCGTGGGCCTGGCGTCCATCACGTTCCTGAACAACTGCAACACCAGCATCCAGCTCTCGGTGGAGCCGCACTTCCGCGGCCGTGTGCTGGCCCTGTACTTTGCCGTGCTCCAAGGTGGAACGGCGGTGGGGGCGCCCCTGATGGGGTGGATCGGCAGCGAGTTCGGCGCGCGCTGGGCCGTGGCTGCGGGAGGCATCGTGGTGCTGGTGGCGGGGCTGGGCGCGGTGATCGCGGTGACTCGGCGGAATAGGCTCAGCTTCCGGGACGCCGTCCGGCTGGCACTGGGCAGGCGGGAACCCGCCGTCTAAGCATCAGGCGGGGTCAGTCCTTGCGGACGATGTCCACGGAGATTTCGATCACCGGAATCGTGCCCCTGTTCTCAAGCCAATGGGTGGTGTGCCGGTCCTCGCGCCAGCCCACTCCGGGCCCGTACTCGGTAACCCCGCCGTCCCGGTGCTCGGTGATGGTGCCCTGAAGGACATAGACGGTGCCGGGCCGGCCCTTGTGGTCATGCAGCGGACCGAAGACGCCGCCGGGCTCGATGGTCACCATACGCATCCGCAGTTGGCGTCCCTCCATCCCGTCGATCTTGCCCGCCAGGTCCACAGTTGCCAGCAGTTCAACGCTCACGCCTTTCGACGCCGGCACCACTTCATCGCCATCCACGGCGTTCCCCTTCCTGCGGCCCCTTCGACGGCGGCGCCGGCCTGCCGCTGCGGCGCACCCGCGCAAGGGGCGCTCCCGGCGGCAGGTGCCGGCGTCGTTGTTCTATGTGCTGAGCCTGCTGCTGCGGCCCCTGGCCGTCAAGAGGGGATCGAGGAGATGTTGAGGATGTTGCCCTCAGTGTCCAGGAACCAGGCACCCTTGCCCATGCCTTCCATGGTGGCGATGCCGTTCTCGGTTTTCAGGCCGGGCATGTCGTAGTCTTCGAAAACAACCCCGCGGGCGCGCAACTCTTCCACTTCCTTTTCGACGTCTTCGACGCCCCAGCCCATCTGGGTATTCTTCGCGGAGCCGGCGTTGTCCGTCCGGTAAAGCAGGAAGCCGGTTCCGTTGCCGCACCGGTAGATGAGGTTGTCGTTGTCGACCGTCTGCGCGGGTTCAAGGCCCAGCTTGTCCCGGTAGAATTCCCTGGCCCTGTCGATATCCTTGGCCGGCAGTACAGCCATGACTTGCTTATCTGTGAGCATGACAATTCTCCTTGCCACATTTTTTTGCTGGCGTTGCTCTCCCCCGAACGCGGTCCGGCCGTCCCGCGCCGGGCCACGTGGCCACCCTTGCGCCGACTGCCGGGGCGGCCACCTGGGACCCTTGTCCGCTGCGCCAGCCATCATCAGCGCGGGGTCCCCGAAGCCTATGAGGCCATTATGGAACCGTTTCTGCGGCGGGGAAATAGGGGTTTTAAGCGGTCCCGGAGGGTTATTTCCGTGCCGCGGCAATCGCCCGGCGCAGGGCCACGCCGGCAGCGCCAACGAGCGGAACCAGGCACGCCAGGACGGCGATGGTGTTGGGACGGAACACCGGCCGCCCGTTTTCGGTGACGTAGACGCCAAGCGGCAACACCATGCCGCCGCCACCCCCGCCCGAGGCGCCCTGGTCCGATTCACTGCCGCCGCCGAACCCGAAAGTCACCAGCGCGACGGGAACGAGCTCCTGGCCGTCCACAGTCACCGGGGTGCCGTAGGCCCTGGAGACGCCCATGTTCCGGAAGGTGTCCACGAGGGACTCAAACGAATGTGCCATGTCCTCAGGCTAGGCAGCGTGGCCGTCGGCAGAAAGATCCTTAAGTCCCGTTGCCCCGGTGGCCCGGACGTGCCCCTGCCCTACGTGCGGATCTCCGCCAGCCGCAGCCGGACAATGTCCTCGACCACGTCCTCCGGCAGCGGGTGGTCCGCCGTGAAGCGGATCGTACCCTTGGACAGCGAGTAGCCGTCCAACCTCGGGGCCACCGCCTCCACCACGGCGGCAGAGAAGGGGAAGACGGAGAGGTGCCTGGCTGTGGCCACGGCCGCCAGCAAGGGTTTGCCGTCCACCTTCAGCGCGGGCATGCCGTAGCTCATGCCCTCGGTGGCGTCCGGCGCCAGGGCGCGGGCGATCTCCACGACGCGCCACAGGCAGCCGCGGTCCGGCTCCGAGACCGCGGCGATGGCATCATCCACCAGGCCCACGGGCCGCTCAGCCCGCCTTCGCCGCCACAGCCGCGGACAACGAGTCGAGTCCCCGTTCGAAATCGGCGCCCACCATCTTGTCCATGTTCATGAACAGCGCGAAAACCCTGCCCAGGCCCTTGTTCTCTCCGGTCATCACCCAGGTGACCTCGGTCCCGCCGGGGACGGACGCGAACGTAAAGGTCGTGGGGTTCAGCGCCTTGAAGGGCCGGGTGAACTGCAGGCGGATGCGGATGGTGTTGGGCGGCGCCGACTCAACGATTTCCATGGTTCCGCTGCCGGCCCTGCGGTTGCCGCTCCACTCGTATCCAGCGCCGGCGCCCGAGTCCGGGCCGAAGTAGCGCCGGCTCATGCCGGGATCCACCACCTCCCACGGGGACCAGGCAGTCCATTCGTGGAAGTTGTTGACCAGCGGAAAGATGTCTTCGGCGGCGGCAGGGATGACGGCACTGCGGCGGACTTCAAAGGTGGACATGGCCCAAGCATAGGAGCCGGGGCAGGCCCTGGGTAGCGCGGCGCGGAAGCATTATGGCAGCACCACGTTCACCGGTTCCTTGCCGTCCAGCAGCAAGCCGATCTGCTTCCTGACCAGCCGTACCATCCGCGGAAACATTGCCGAACTCGCCCCGCCCACATGCGGGGTGATCAGCACGCCGGGCGTTGTCCACAGGGGGTGGCCAGCGGGCAGGGGTTCGGGGTCGGTCACGTCCAGTGCCGCGCGAAGGCGCCCGCTTGAGGCCTCGGCCAGCAACGCGTCCGTGTCCGCCACCGGCCCCCGGGCCACGTTGACCAGCAGGGCACCGTCCGGCATGGCGCCGAGGAACTTCGCGTCGACGAGGCGCTCCGTGGCCTCACTCAGCGGGACGCTGACTACCACGATCTCGTGAAGCGGCAACTGCTCGTACAGTTCGTCGATGCCGTGGACGGTTCCCCGGTCATCCTCCCGTGAGCGGCTGGCCATCCGGGTGACCTCCGTTTCGAAGGGCAGGAGCCGGGCCTCGATCGCCTTGCCCACTCCCCCGTATCCCACCAACAGCACGCGCCGGTCCGCGAGGCTGGGCCGCTGGCTGTTGTCCCAGGTTCCGCTCTCCTGGTTCCGGACGAAGTCCGGGACCCCGCGCTGGGAGGCGATCATCATGCCCACGGCGAGCTCCGCCGTCGACGTCTCGTGGACTCCCGCCGCGTTCGCGAAGGTGACGCCCGCGGGCAGGACGGAAGCGACGCCGTCGTACCCGATGGACTGGCTCTGCACCAGGCCGACATCGACGCCCTCCAGCGCGGCGAGCGCCGCGGGCTTTCCCATGTAGCCGGGCACCAGGAGGTCCAGGCGGCCCTCCGGCGCGGGGCCGGAGAGGTCCCAGAGGACAAACTCGACGCCGTCCATCGGCTCGAGCGCGTCGATGAGCTTTTGGTCGGGCAGGCACACCCGCAGCGGCGCCCTCACGCGGCAACCACGAGCTTGACGTTGGCGGCGGTGAGCGCGCTCTCGATTTCCCTTGGCGGCGGCGCATCCGTTACCAGGACGTCCACCGCATCAAAAGCCGCGAGCCGCGCCAGCGCGTACCGCAGCATCTTCTGGTGGGTTGCCACCACCACTACCTGCTCAGCCGAATTCATAAGGGCGATCTTAGTGGCGCGCTCCACGTCCCGCTCAATATAGAAAGCTTCGTCGTGGATGCCGGACACCCCGATGAACGCCGTCCTGGCCCGCAGGCCGGCAGCGGCGCTGACAGTCATGGGCCCGTTGAACGCCTGGCTGTCCAGCAGGAGTTCCCCGCCAAGGCAGATGGTGCGGGCTGCGGTCAGTTGCAGGCAGCGCTGGATGGCGGGGGCGGAGTGCGTGATGATGGTGCCCGTGAACGACGTGGGCAGCTGCTGCGCGATCTGGTACGTGGTGGTGCCGGCGTCCAGGATGATCGCGTCCCGCTCACCCACCATCGCCACGCACGCCCGCGCCACCCGCAGCTTGGCGTCGGAGTCCTCCCGGACCCGCGCCGCGAAGTCGGCATTCTGTCCGTGCCCGTCGACCGCGCTGACGCCGCCGTGGACCACCCGGGCCAGGCCCAGCTTGGACAGCACGCGGGTGTCGCGGCGGACGGTCATGTCCGAAACTGCAAACGTCTCCGCCAGGTCGGTCGTGGAAATGAACCCGCGCCTGCCCAGCTCGTCCAGGATGGTGCGCTGGCGGGGCGTCAGCGCACCCTCTTTCCGTGCGGTGCTCATATCCCCTTCTTTCCTCCCCAATATGCCGGGCCGGAGCCTGGCGGAGTGTTGCAATTCCAACACCAATCTACTTAGGAACGTACCCCGGAAGCGGCATTCGTAAGCTCCACGGGGCGGCCTTCCGTAATGGAACGTTCGGCGGCCAGGCCCATCCGGACCGATTGCAGGCCGTCCGCGACGGTGACTTCCACCGGCCCCTCGCCCAGGATGGCCTTACGGAAGCCCAGGTGCTCGTAGTAGGTGGAACCGTGGTGCGCACCTGCTGCGAGGACTGCCTCGTCCACCGGGACCTCGTGCTTTTCCGGGCCCAGCGGCGAGCGCGGGCTGAACTCGACGGTGGCCTCGGCCTCGTCCCCGGGGATCCAGTGGTTGGCGGCCACCGGAATCAGGGTCTCGATCTTGGCGGCATCACCCACGATGGAGATCCGCTCCTGGAACTTGGACCCCTCGGCGAACATGGACAGCTCAAGCATGGCCCGGCGGCCACCCTTGAAATCGACAATGACATAGGCGTTGTCCACCATGTCGGAGATCCGGCCGTCATACACCTCGTCCATGTGGTTCACGTCGTGCCCTCCGCTGGCGTAGACGCGGAGCGGTTCGTCCTGCAGGATCAGCCGCATCAGGTCAAAGAAGTGGCAGCACTTCTCCACCAGGGTGCCGCCGGTCCGTTCGGCAAAGCGGTTCCAGGAGTCCACCTTGTGCAGGAACGGGAAGCGGTGCTCCACGATGGAGAGCATGTAGATGTTGCCGAGCTTGCCGTTGTGCGCGGCTTGGATGACCTCCTGCACGGGCGGCATGTAGCGGTATTCCATGGCCACCCACACCGGTGCCTGGTAGCCGGCGGCGAGCTGTTCGAGTTCGTCGGCCTGCTCGGCGCTGGTGCACACGGGCTTTTCCACGAGCACGGGCAGGTTGGTTCCGCTGGCGAAGATGTCCTTCAGGATGCCCAGGTGGGTGTCGTTGGGGCTGGCGATGACCAGCGCATCCACGAGGCCGGAGGCCAGCAGATCACGGTGCGAGTCGAAGGTGCGTACCTCGTAGCCGATCTCCCGGGCGGTCTCCTCGAGCGAGGCCGGCGTGGGGTCGGAGACTGCGGTGATCCGGCTTCCTGGAATCAGTGCAAGGTTCCGGACGTGTTCACGGGCCATATGGCCCGCTCCGATGAGTCCGTACCGGATGGTCCGGACTGTTTCCGCAGTAGGCAATGACATGAGCTGCTCCGTTTCTCTACGTTGAGTGGGGGGACCGCGGCGTTGCATCCCAAACACAACTATACAGAAAGTGTTGTTTTTCCAACATAGCGTGTGTATATTTCTTCAGTACCAGCCGCAACTACAACGAGGTGGAACGTGCCCCAACCGTCAACTGGACCCCTGCTCTTCGTAGGCTGCGCCACCCTTGACTCCATCGCCCTGGTGCAGGACTACCCGGCAGCGGACAGCCGCACCGTCGCCACGGATTTTGCGACGGCGGGCGGCGGCCCCGCAGCCACCGCGGCCGTCGCCGCGGCCCGGGCAGGCGCCAACACCGCCTTCGCCGGCGTCCTCGGCACCGACGAAGAGGGCGACCGCATCATCGCCGGACTCGAGGCCGAGGGCGTTGACACCTCGGCCGTCATCCGCGATCCGGGGGTTAAAACCGGCGCCAGCGTGATCATCGTCAGTCGGGCCACCGAAAGCCGGGCTATCGTCACCCGGCCGGTGCCCCCGGTCAGCTTTCCTGCCGGGAGCCGGTTCTTCGAACTGCTGGCATCAGCCGCGTGGGTCCATACGGACCACCTGGGCTGGAACGCCGTGACCGGCACCGCCGCCCTGAACATCAGTGTGGACGCCGGCAACCCCATCCCTTCGTTCAGCCCCCGGGGCGTCGCACTCTACGTCCCCACCATCGAAAGGCTCGCCGCAGAGTACGGCGGGGACCTCTCCCCCGCGGCGCTGCTGGGCAAAGCGGTCGACGACGGCGCCTCCGCCGTCGTCGCCACCGCCGGCGCAGACGGCGCCTGGGTCCTGGAACGGGGCGGCGAGCCCGTCCACGTGCCCGTCACGCCGGCAGAGATCGTCTCCACCCTTGGCGCCGGCGACGTCTACCACGGCGCGCTCCTCGCCGCCGTCGCGGCCGGGCTCCCGCTGGTGGAAGCCGCCGCGTTCGCCGGCCGCACCGCCGCAGCATCCTGCGCCGGGCTGGATGGCCGCTCGGCCATCCCGCACCAGGCCGTCACCTCCGAACTTGCCACCAACCAACCTGCCTAGCCCCATCACCAGCCAGCTGAAAGAAGCAGCCCATGAGCCACACCGACCTTTCCCCCCTGCAGCGCCCCTCCGGCGCCTTCGCGATGCTCGCCGTGGACCAGCGCGAAGCCATGCGCAACATGTTCGCCGAGCACACGGACCAGCCCGTCACCGACGAGGACCTGCGCACCTTCAAGCTGGAGGCCGCACGGATCCTCAGCCCCTATGCCTCGGGAATCCTTATCGACCGGCAGTTCGCCCTTGACCAGGCCATCGAGGCCGGCGTCGTGGACCCCGGCTGCGGACTCATCGCCTCGGCAGACCACTTCGAATCCGCGCACGGCGAGCTGGTGGGTGAAGTGACCATCGACCGCCTGGTGGAGCCGCACAAGTACAAGGCCCTGGGCGCCAAAGCCCTCAAGCTGCTGGTGCTGTACCGCCCGGACGAGCCCGCCGAGGGCCGGGTGGCCATGGTCCGCGAATTCGTGGAGAGCTGCCGGTCCGCCGGGCTGATCAGCATCATCGAACCCGTCTCCCGCAAGCCCCTCGCCGGCGGCGACTTCGACTGGAACGCCGGCATCCTCGCCGCCGCCAAGGAACTCGGCAGCCTGGGCGCCGACCTCTACAAGGCAGAAGTCCCCTTCAAGGGCCAGGCCTCCGAAGCAGAGGTTCGCGCCGCCTGCGCCGAACTGACCAAGGCCATCGACGGGCCCTGGGTGGTCCTGTCCTCGGGTGTCCCCGAAGACGTCTTCCCCGACGCCGTCCGGTGGGCCTGCCTGGAAGGCGCCAGCGGCTTCCTCTCCGGACGCGCCGTGTGGGCTTCCTGCATCGGCGCCCCCGACGTCGTCGAATCCCTCTCCACGGACGCCGTCCGCCGGCTGCAGCGCCTCTGCGCCGTGGTGGACGACGTCGTCTCCAGCCAGAAGGCACACGCCTAGGCGGCCCGAGAACCGAAGCGCCGGGGGCAACCCCTCTCCGCAGCAAGCAAACAAGGCACAGCAAACACTCAACGAGGAGATTATTGTGAGTCAGATTTCACGCAGGCAGGCCATGGCCATTCTTGGGGCCCTTGGCTTCGGCGCCACCGCGGCGGCGTGCGCCGGGCCCGGCGGTTCCACCGCGCCCGGAGGAGCCAGCGGACCGGCCGCCCCGTCCACCGGCGCCGTCACCGGCAAGGTCTCCTTCGCGCACTGGCGCGGCGAGGACAAAGCCGTGTTTGACGAGCTCATCAAGCGCTTCGCGGCAAAGCACAGCGGCGTGGAGGTCGCCCAGGACATCTCCACCTCCAACGACTACAACGCCCAGGCCCTGCAGAAGCTGCGCGGCGGCTCCATCGGCGACGCCTTCGCCACCTTCCGCGGCGCCCAGTTCAAGAACTTCACTGAAGCCGGGATCTACACGGAGCTCAAGGACAGCCAGGCGGTGAAGAACTACCAGAAGGGCCTGCTCTCCGCCGGGCAGAACGGCGACAGCCAGCTGGGCCTGCCCTACCAGGTGGTGTTCCCGATGCCCATGGCCAACGTGGACCTCTTCGACAAGGCCGGCGCCGAGATTGCCCCCAACAACTGGGACGCCTTCCTGGGCATGTGCGAGAAGCTCGCCTCCGCCGGCGTCATCCCCATCTCCTGGCCCGGCGGGGACGTGGGAAACGGCGGCCAGCTGTTCAACTGCATGATCGCCAACAACGCCCCGGTGGACGACATGTGCGCCCAGATCGAGCAGGGCAAGCTCAAGGTGACCGACGACTGGTTCATCAAGATGCTGAACCAGTACAAGGACCTGATTCCGTACCTGCAGCCCAACGCCACCGGCACCGCGGTGGAGCCGGCGCAGAACCTGTTCTCGCAGGGCAAGGCCGCCATGCTGGCCACGGGCTCGTACCATATCGCCGCGGTCCGCGGGTTGGGCGCCAAGTTCCCCATCGACCTGGTGTTCCCCAACACCACCTCCGATGGCAAGGGCAAGTATGAGGGTGCCTACAACGCCACCTTCATCCTGGGCGTCAACTCGGCCAGCAAGAACCAGGCCGCCGCCGCAGCCTGGATCGACTTCCTGTCCGAGCCCGAAAACGCCGGCTACTATGCCAACCAGACCGCCCAGCACGTCTCCGTGGACAAGGTGGAGTACACCAACCCGGACCTCAAGCGCCTGAGCCCCTGGCTGCAGAAGAAGACCGCCCTCGCCGCACGGTTCCAGTTCAACAACCTGGATGTCCGGAATGCGGTCGAGGCCAGCGCCACGGCCGTCATCTCCGGCACCAGCCCGGAGCAGGCAGCCGCAGCCGCCCAGAAGATTGTGGACGAACGGCTATGAGCATCCATCCCGGAACGGCTGCCAAACGCAAGGCACCGGACAGTCAACATGCCGACAACCCTGCCAAGGTGCGCCGCCGCTCTCCCACCCGGGTGAATCCGGCCCTGTACCTGTTCCCGTTGCCCGCCGTCGCCGTCATCGCCTTCTTCCTGGTGATGCCTACCCTGCAGGCCTTCCAGTACGCCATCACGGACTGGAACGGCTTCTCGGCGGCGTTCAACTACGTGGGGCTGGACAACTTCATCCGCGCGTTCAGCAAGGACTCGCTGTTCACCAACGCACTGACCAACAACCTGAAGTTCGTGCTGCTGGTGGTAATCGCCCAGACCGCATTCTCCCTGGTCCTGGCGCTGCTCCTGACCAAGAACTCGCGCGGCAGCATCCTGCTCCGGGCCCTGTTCTTCTTCCCCACCATCCTGTCCTCCGTGTCGGTGGCCTTCATCTGGAAGTTCATCTACGACCCCAACTTCGGCCTGGCCAATTCGGTCCTTCGGACTGTGGGGTTGGACGGCGGCGCCTACCTCGGCAACGACGCCCAGGCCCTGTACTGGGTGGCCGTCACCCAGGTGTGGTTCCACTCGGGCCAGATGATGGTGGTCTACATCGCAGGCCTGCAGGCCATCCCCAAGGAGCTCTACGAGGCCGCGGAAATGGACGGTGCCAACAAGTGGCAGCAGTTCAAGTCCATCACCTGGCCGTTCGTGGCACCGGCAACGTCCATTGTGGTGGCCTACACCACCGTGCAGTCCTTCAAGGCGTTCGACCTGATCCTCGGCATCGCCGGCAACCCGCCCAAGGCTGCCCTGGACATCCTCTCCACCCGCATTTACAGCACCTTTGCCAACTCGGAGTTCGGCTACGCCGCCGCCCAGTCGATCATCTTCATGGCGATGATCGCCCTGGTCACCTGGCTGCAGCGCCGTTTGCTCCGGCTGACCCCGAAGGGGGACTAGCAGCATGCTCGCCTCAATAAGCCGCCGCGCCATCCTGGCGATCTACGCGGTCATCATCATCGTTCCGCTGACCGTGGTGGCCTTCGGCAGCTTCAAGACCACGCAGGAACTGTTCGCCGGGCCGTTCAGCCTCCCGCACTCCCTCGCCCCCGATAACTTCGCGGAGGTGGTGGGCGGCCAGAACCTGGGCTCGTCCTTCATGAACAGCGTGATCGTCACGGCCGTCTCCGTGCCGCTCACCCTGTTCCTGGCCAGCCTGGCCGGCTACGCAGTGTCCCGGCTGAAGGGGTTCATGTCCTGGGCCATCTTCGGTTTCCTGGTCCTCGGCATGGCTATCCCGGCGCAGGCGAATATGGTGCCGCTGTACGTGCTCTTCGGCAGGTTGGGCCTGCTGGACAACCTGGCCGGCCTGATCCTGGCCAACGTGGTGTCCACCTTGCCCATCGCCGTGTTCATCCTGGGCGGGTTCATGCGGACGCTGCCCAAGGAACTCTACGAAGCATCCTCCATCGACGGCAGCGGACCGTGGAAGACCTACGCCTCCATCGCCCTTCCACTCTCCGCCCCCTCCATCGCCGCCGCCGCGATCTTCCTGTTCGTCATCCACTGGAACGAGCTGCTGTACCCGCTGCTGTTCATCCAGACCCCCGGCAACCGCACGCTGCCCCTGGCGCTGCTGAGCTTCCAGGGCGAATTCCAGACCAACTACCCGCTCCTGTTCGCCGGCGTCATCCTGGCGTCCCTGCCCGTGGTGGTGGCCTACGTCTTCCTGCAGCGCTACTTCGTGGCCGGCATCACCGCAGGCGCCAGCAAGGGATGAGTACGACGACGACGGGCGGCTGCGCGGGCGGCCGCGCCCTCCCAGCCAACGAAAGGCAGAATTCATGAACCTCAAATCGGCCCGACACCTTGTCAACGGCACCTGGCACACCGCCGGAACCGCCAAGGACGTGACTGATCCCGGCAACGGCAGCACCGTGGGCGAGGTGGCCTGGGGCACCGCCGAGGATGCCACGCAAGCGGCCGATGCCGCGGCGGAGGCCTTTGGCTCCTGGTCCCGCACCACCGTCCGCAACCGGGCGGACCTGCTCCGCAACGCCGCCGACCTCCTGGCCGAACGCCGCGACGAACTCGCGCACACCCTGGCCCTGGAAGCCGGTAAACGGCTCCCGGAGGCACAGGGCGAGGTGGACTTCTCGGTGGAGTATTTCCGATGGTTCGCCGAGGAAGCCCGCCGCGCCACCGGCACCGTCAGCCCGCCTGAACTGCAGGGCCGCCGGCACCTGAGCCTGCGCAAGCCGGTCGGGGTGGCCCTCAGCCTCACGCCCTGGAACTTCCCGGTTTCCATCCAGGCCCGGAAGCTCGCGGCGATGCTGGCCGCCGGCTGCACCGTGGTGGGCAGGGTGTCCGAGAAGGCTCCCCTTGCCGCCACCGGCCTGTTCGAGGTCCTGCACGACGCCGGGTTCCCCGCCGGCGTGGTCAACCTGGTCCACGGCCCCTCCCGCGAGGTCACCGGCGCGTTAATGTCCCACCCGGCGGTCCGGGCCGTCAGCTTCACCGGCTCCACCGGAGTCGGCCGGCAGATCATGGCGTCGGCTTCCGAACGCGTGGTCCGGCCCCTGCTGGAACTCGGGGGCAACGCACCCTTCATCGTGTTCGAGGACGCGGACCTGGACGCCGCCGTCGAAGGCGCCGTCCTGGGCCGGCTGCGCAACACCGGACAGTCCTGCGTGGCCGCCAACCGGTTCCTGGTCCAGGACAGCATCGCGGACGAGTTCGCGCAGAAGCTCGGCGCACGCTTTGACGCGATGAGCATCGGCCACGGCGTTCCCGACGGCGGCACGGCGGTCCCGGACCTCGGCCCGGTCATCGACGCCGAACGGGTGTCCGCGGTGCAGGCGCTGGTGGACGACGCCCTGGAACGCGGCGCCCGCCAGGTCACGCAGCGGACTGCAGTACCCGGCAAAGGCGCGTTCATGGCACCCACGCTGCTGGCCGACGTCCCGGACGATGCATTCCTGGTGACCGAGGAAGTCTTCGGCCCGGCTGCCGGCGTCGTCACCTTCTCCTCGGAGGACGAAGCGATCCGGAAGGCCAACGCCACCGAGATGGGCCTGGCCGCCTATGTGTGGAGCAGCAACCCGAAGCGCGGCTGGGAGATCCCCGAGCGGCTCGAGGCAGGCATCGTGGGTGTGAACGACCCCCTGCCTTCCGTGGCCTTCGCCCCCATGGGCGGCGCCAAGCAGTCCGGACTCGGCCGGGAGGGATCAAGCCTGGGCCTCGAAGAGTTCGAGGAGGTCCAGTACGTGGCCTGGAGGCCGTAAATGCTGACCACCGGGCTGGTGCTGGGCGCCGTCGTCATGGGTGCGGGGATGCAGCGCGTCACCGGCATGGGGTTCGCGCTGGTTGCTGCCCCCTTCCTGGTCCTGCTCCTGGGCCCGGTGGAGGGCGTAGTGCTGGTGAACGTGTGCGGCGCCGTGACGGCGGGGGCCATCATCTTCCGGGTGGTCCGGGACATTGACTGGAAGCGCTACCTGATGCTGGCGGCCTCAGCCCTGCTGGGGATCATCCCGGCGGCCATCCTGGTCCGGCTCATACCGCCGGCCATCCTGGAGATCTCCATCGGGGTGCTCCTCGCCGTCGGCCTGACGGTCCTGCTGGTCCTGAAATCCGCCACCCTGCCCGAGCGCCGCCGCTACCTCTTCACCGCCGGCGGCCTCAGCGGGTTCATGAACACGGCGGCGGGCGTGGGCGGGCCGGCGGTCAGCATGTACTCCATCGCCACCCGGTGGCAGCACAAATCCTTCGCGGCCACGATGCAGCCGTACTTCTTCACCATCGGCACGTTCTCCCTGGTCTCGAAGGCGATCACCGCCCCCGCCTCGTTCCCGGCGCTGCCGTTGGCCATGTGGGTCGCCGTCGCCGTCGCCTGCCTGGCCGGCCTGGTGCTCGGTGACCTCGCCGCCAAGCACGTCCCCGCCCGCGCCGCCCAGATCCTCCTGATCATCCTGGCCTACCTGGGAGCGGCCGCCACCATCATCCGCGGCGTATCCGACGCCGTCGGCTGACCTGACATTTTGCACCTTCACCAGAAAGAGGACATGACATGACCTGGCTCGACAGTGCCGCCCACGCACGGTGGCTCGAGGCGGAGACCGACCGGCTCATCAATTTCGCCACAGCTTCCAAGGTCCCCACGGGATTCGGCTGGCTCGACAACTACGGCAAGGTGTTCGCCGACAAGCCAACCCACCTGTGGATCACCGCGCGGATGACCCACAGCTTCGCCGTCGCCGCACTGATGGGACGGCCCGGTGCCGCGACCCTGGTGGACCACGGCATCGCCGCCCTCAACGGTGTCCTCCACGACGATGAATTCGGCGGCTGGTACGCCGAAGTGGATGACAACGGCCCGGTCAACGACACCAAGTCCGGCTACCAGCACTCCTTCGTGCTCCTCGCTGCCGCCAGTGCCGTTGCCGCGGGGCGCCCCGGAGCGCGGGAACTGCTGGATGAGGCGCTGCGGGTGGCCGACACGAAATTCTGGGACCACCAGGCCAACATGTGCTTCGACTCCTGGAACCGGGACTTCACCGAAACCGAGGCCTACCGCGGCGGCAACGCCAGCATGCACTCCGTTGAGGCCTACCTGATCGTCGCCGACGTGACCGGGGAAAACCGCTGGATCGAACGCGCCCTGCACATCGCCGAGGTGCTCATCCACGACTTCGCGCGCAACAACAACTACCGGGTGTTCGAGCACTTCGACCCTGCGTGGAACCCCATGCCGGAGTACAACACCGACGACCGGGCCAGCCAGTTCCGCGCCTACGGCGGAACCCCCGGCCACTGGGTGGAGTGGGCGCGCCTGCTCCTCCACCTCCGCGCCGGGCTCGAGGCCCGCGGCCTGGACGTCCCCGCATGGCTGCTGGAGGACGCGAGGGGCCTGTTCGACGCCGCCATCCGCGACGCCTGGCAGCCCGACGGCCATCCCGGATTCGTGTACACGGTGGACTGGGAAGGCAAGCCGGTTGTCACCACCCGCATCCGCTGGGTGCCCGCCGAGGCCATCGGGGGCGCCGCCGCCCTCTACATCGCCACGGGCGAAGAGAAATACGCGGACTGGTACGAGCGGATCTGGGACCACGCCCGCGACTGGTTCATCGACTACGAGCACGGATCCTGGAAGCAGGAACTCGACGAGAACGGCAACGTCACCTCCACCGTCTGGTCCGGCAAGGCGGACATCTACCACCTGTGGCACTGCCTGGTGGTCCCGCGCCTTCCGCTGGCTCCCGGGCTGGCACCGGCACTAGCGGCGGGCCTGCTCGACTCACGAATCAACCAGAACCTCACCTAAGAAAAGGACAACCATGACTGCCATTTCCACCCAGGACCCGGTGCTGCGCATCGCCGCTGCGAATTCTGAGCCTTTGGACCTGCGCGTCGAAGCCGGCGTGCCGGCCGCGGTGCGCATCGAAGTGCAGGGCAACTGCGCCTGCCAGGGTGCCTCCGCCCGCCGGCCCGGAGCCTACACGGACACCGATTTTGGCCCCCGTCACTAGGAACCCAGGTCCTTCCCCGGGCAGGATGCCGGACACGCACCGGCCACGGCGGAACACGCCGTAAACCGCGCGGAGTAGGGGGTTTGATCCTGTAAATTTAAGGGAGGAATTGTCCGGCCAGCGAGCCGCGTTCCAACCCTCCCCTTGAATGGACCCTCCCCCATGCTTTCCGCGATTTCCGCGCCGTCCCCTGCCCGTTTTCCCTACGCCGCGATGGCGGTTTTGGCCACCATCGCCTTCACCGCGATCACCACTGAGCTCCTCCCCTCCGGCTTGCTGCCGCAAATCAGCACCGGCCTGAACGTTTCGGAGCCCGTGGCCGGCTACCTCGCAGCCGCCTACGCCGCCGTGATTGTGGTCACGGTGGTCCCGGTGGCGCGGCTGCTGGCCCGGATCCCCCGGCACGCGCTGCTGGTGGGCCTGGTGCTGACGTTTGCGGCCAGCAACGCCTGGGTGGGGCTGGCACCGGACTTCACGACGGCGATGATCGCGCGACTGGTGGGCGGCCTGGCGCACGGGCTGCTCTGGACCACCATGGCGCCGTTCGTCACGCGGGTGGTTCCGGCGGACAAGGTGGGCAAGGCCCTGGCAATCGTGTTCAGCGGCAACAGCCTGGGCCTGGCCATCGGCGCCCCGGTAGGTACAGCCCTGGGCGGGTTCCTGGGCTGGCGGGCCGCGTTCCTGGTGCTGGCCGGGTTCGGGCTGGTCCTTGCCGTGCTTGCCTTCTTCCTGCTGCCGAGGGTCCGGCGCATTTCCGACGCCGCCCGGCCATCCATCCGGCGTGCCATCGCCGAGCCGGGTGTGAAGGCGGTGGCCACGGCGTGGCCGCTGCTGGTGCTGGCCCACTTCGCGCTGTTCACCTACATCGCCCCGTTCATCCGCGAAGCCGCGCTGCCCGAGTATGCCACCAGCCTGTCGCTCACCGTCCTGGGCGCCTCGGGCCTGCTCGGCATCTGGGTTGCCGGGCTCACCGTGGATTCGCGTCCGCGCCGCTCGCTGCTGGTGACGACGACGGCGATCGCCGCGTCGATGGTCCTGCTGCCTTTGGCCGTGGGCAACCTTGTGCTGGCGATGGCGCTCATGACGGTCTGGGGCGCGGGCCTGGGTGCGATCGGCATCTACAACCAGGCGGCCATCCTGCGCGCCGGTGGAGAGTACAGCGAGGCCGCCAACGGCCTGACGGTGCTGACCATCCAGTTGGGGATCACCGTTGGCGCCCTGTACGGCTCGGGCGCGCTGGTGGCGGGCGGCCCGCTGCTGGTGCCGGTGGCCGCCGCGGTTCCGGTGGTGGCTGCCCTGGTGATCACCCTCACCGGCAAGAGGCACGCCTACCCGCCGGGTCCGCGGGAACAGGTGTGGCTGGAGCCCCGGCCGGTCAAGGAACGGCCGGAACCCGCAGTGGAAGAACGCGCCTGAGGACGTGCACGGCAGCCTGGACGCCAGTGGAATGACAAATTAGTCAAAAGGCCTGTCGCAAACCCGTAACCTCTGTGACGCGGATTTCGATCCATTAAGTGCGGGGACATCCCGCGAAGTTGATCGCAATCCATAAAATTCGTCAACGGAGGGTCTCATGGCTTTCTTTACCTTTTCAGGCAACAAGCTCGCAATGACCGTGCTCGCAGCAGGCGCCCTGGCGGTAGGCGGGACCGGGGTGGCCGCCATGGCGGAGTCGCTGCCGGACGGCCCGTCGGTACTCGCGGAGACGGAGTCACCGTCACCCAGCCCCACCGCAACGGAAACGGAATCGCCGGATCCCAGCCCCACGGCCACGGAAACCGAATCGCCGGATCCCACTCCCACGGAGACTGAGACCGAGGCTCCGGAACCCACTCCGACCGAAACGGAAACCGAGGCGCCTGAGCCCGTCCCCACCGAAACCGCGGACCCGTCGCCCACCTCCACGGCCGCAGGTCCGGACGCCACGGGACCGGCCGCCGTCGGCCTCTGCAACGCCTTCGCCAATGGCGGCTTGAACACCACATCGGTGGCCTACGCCGCCCTCGCTGACGCAGCGGGAGGCGAGAGCGGAATCGACGCCTACTGCGATACCGTTGCCGCTCCCGCAGACGGGGACGACGAGCCGGCGGGTTCGGAACAGGATGAGGTCCAGCAGCAGCAGGCACCGGAGCGCCAGGCAGCCCCCGCCAACAACGGCGCTGCCGGACAGCAGGGCGGCAACGCAGCCCAGCACTCCGGCGGCGGACGGCGGTAGCCTGTCAGCAAGCACTGCCGTGCCGGGACGGTTTGATCGTCCCGGCATGGCAGCCACACACCGGGCAACCGGATCTGCCGCAGGGGGGCGGATGCAAGGGACCAGGCACGAGGCGGAGCGGCCCGGGCAAACCGACGACGGCTTCTTTTCCGTCGTCTACCGGGAGCTCTCCCCCGGAGTGCTCAGCTACCTTCGCTCACGCGGCGTTGAGGATCCCGAAGGACTCACCCAGGAAGTCTTCCTGGCTCTCTACCCGAAACTCGGCGACCTGTCCGGCGGGTTGAAGGGGGCAAAGTCTCTTGCCTTTTCCATTGCGCACGCCCGTTACGTGGACGAGCACCGGCGCCGGCTCAAGGCCCCGCCGACCACCGGTTACGATCCGGCCGCGGACTCCCGCTGCAGCGACTCCGCAGAGGACCAGTTGCTGGCGGTTGAGAGCTCGGCCAGCGTCACATCATTGCTCAGTACCCTGCAGCGCGACCAGCAGGAGGTCATTGCGTTGAGGGTTGTTGCCGACCTGTCCGTCGAGACGACGGCGGAGATCATGGGCAAAAGCCCCGGGGCCATCAAGCAACTGCAGCGCCGCGCACTGTGCCGGCTACGCAAGCTCATCCCCTCACGGAGAGAGGACCAGTCATGACGGGCGACGACGAGTCACGGCAGCAGCACCGGCTGGATGACCAGCGCGCGGTGGACGCGCTGCTTGCCGAAGCGGGCTGCGGGGAGGACGCAGAGCTGCGTGACCTGCTGCTGCAGCTGCGGAGCCTGCGGACGGATGAAGTCCCGGAGCCGTCGGCCGAACTCGCCGCGCTCCTGGCCGCTTCCGGAACAGTAGCCCGGCTGGACCCCGGCCGGCCCCGGCGCAACAGGCGCTTTGCCTTCACCGCCCTGGGCGTGGCTGCCTCGCTCGGCGTCGCGGGCGGGGCCGCAGCCGGAAATGAGGACCTGCGGCGCGGAGCAGAGGGCACCGTCACCAGCATTTTCCGGTCGTTCGCACCCCCGGCCCCGCCAACTCCCGCTGCCCCCGAGCCGGGGCCGCGGGCACCGAGCCCGGCGACGCCCGCCGTCGTGCCTGCCTCCCCCGAAACCTTGCCCGCCAGTGTTCCGGCTGTTCTTCCCGGGGCAGAGCCTCCCATGCCGGACGCTCCGGAGATCAGTGGCCCAGCGGACGACCACACACCAACGTTCCACCAGGACTCCGGGAGGGAGGCCCCGGACGCCCTGCCGGATGGCCAAAGGGAACAGGCCACCCCTGCCGTCCCGGCCAGGGATTCCCGCCAGCCGGTGGGCCCTCCGGCGGCGGGCCAGCCGGCCGAGCTCAAACCGGATGACCGTCCCGGCAGGAACGGAAACGGCGAAGCGGTTCCCGGCCCGGGCCAGCCCTCCGGGCAGCCCGAGGAGCCGGGGGACAAAACCAACCCGTCGCGCTGACCCGAGCTCCGGAAGCAGCAGTCAGTCGCGGTACTTGGCCACCGTGAACAGGAAGGTGGAATCCTCCTCGGCGTCCAGGCTGTGCAGGCCGGGCGGGACGATTAACAAGTCTCCGGGCTTGCCCTGCCAGGACTCCGTGCCCGCCCGCAGGTTGACGCAGCCCTGGATCACAAAGACCGTGGCATCGCCCGGATTCTGGTGCTCACTCAACCGGGTACCGGCGGTCATGGCCATGACCGTCTGGCGGAGGACCTTCTCGTGGCCGCCGTACACAGTGTCCGCCGCACGCCCGTTAGTGGAGCCGATCGCAGCCTCAAGCTGCTGCCGGGCCAGCGCTTCGATCGATATCTTCTGCATGCGCCCAAGGCTACCCGCGTTCTTCCCGCAAGGGAGCCACCCTTGCAGCCACGGTTCCGGCCCTCGTGGCCCTCCTCCTGCAGCAGCCGGGCCCCTAACCTCCTTGAGGGGACCCGTGGATCTTGACCGCCGCCGCGCGCCGCCGGATACTTGGACTGCCGCAGCCTGTCGCGCCGTTTCGAGGCGCACTTTTTTCGTTTTCAACCGGCTGGATCGACGGAGATCCAGCACCCCTGGCGAGGTCGGATCATGGGTTTAGTGGAGCGTGGCGAGCCGGAACGCCGGGTGGCCAGGGAACTGGAAGACCTGCGGACCCGGATTGCAGGCAGCGTGATCGAACCGGGCGACGCGGGATATGACGAGGCCCGCCGCATCTGGAACGGGATGCATGACCTGCGGCCAAGGGCTGTTGCACGTGCCGGCTCAATTGCGGACATCGCCCCTGTCCTGGCCGCGGCACGCAGTACCGGACTGCCGCTGGCGGTGCGGGGCGGGGGCCACAACGTGGCCGGGCACGGCAGCGTGGAGGGCGGCCTGGTCCTGGACCTGAGCCAGCTCCGGAGGGTTGCCGTTGATACGGAAAGACGGCTGGTCTCCGTGGAACCGGGCGCAACGCTGGCGGACGTGGACACGGCAACGACGAAGCACGGCCTGGCAGTCCCTTTGGGCGTCATCAGTGCCACCGGGGTTGCCGGCCTGACGCTTGGCGGAGGTGTTGGCTGGCTGACCCGCAGCAACGGACTGACGCTGGACAACCTGGACTCCGCCACTGTGGTCACGGCCTCCGGTGAGCAGCTGCAGGCCAGCGGCCGGGAGAATCCCGATCTGTTTTGGGGGCTGCGCGGCGGCGGCGGCAACTTCGGTGTTGTGTCCTCCTTCACCTTCCGGGCCCGTCAGTTGCCCCAGCCCGTACTCGGCGGAAACCTCTTTTACCGGCCGGACCACTGGACAACAGCGCTGGCCGGCTTTGAGCGGTGGAGCCGGGACCTGCCTGACGAGATGAACCCCATCAGCAGCTTCCTGGTCCTGCCGCCGGAGTTCGGGATGGGAAGTGACCCCTGGCTGATCCTCGCCTGTGCGTGGGCGGGCGCCGACCACCGGCCCGGACTGGCTCTGATCGACCAGCTGCGCACGCTCGCCCCGCCGGACGAGGAGGAGGTGGGTCCGGTTTCCTGGGTTGAATGGCAGAGCGCCATGGACAGCCTCTTTCCCACCGGATCGAGGGGCTACTGGAAGAACGTCTCCTTCTCCCGCCTCGACGGGGAAGTCATCGACGTGTTGACCGGGTTCGCCTCCGAGGTGCGGTGGCAGGGCACCGGTATAGACGTCCACCTTCTCGGCGGAGCCTTTGCGCGGGTTCCGGAAGAAGCGACCGCCTACCCCAACCGGTCCGCACGCTACCTGCTGAATGTCTACGGGTTCTGGGCTTCGGCTGAAGACGACCTGCGCCTTAGCGAATTTGCCCGCACAGCGCATGCACGGATGCAGCCCTTCGCCGAAACGGGCGAGTACGTTAACTTCCTGGGCAGCGAAGCCCGGCAGGACCCCAATGCGGTGCCCCTGACCTACGGGCCGGAGAAGTACGGGCGTCTGCTGGACCTCAAACAGCGGTACGACCCGGACAACCTCTTCAGGCGCAACCACAACATCGCGCCACGCCAGCCGTTGGCCCACCCCTAGCAGGCCCTGTTGCGGGACCGGGCAGACATGCCGGCGCGCGGCCCCGATTTCAGCCCCTCCGGCCGCAGTTGATAGACGTTAAAGGATGCAAGACGTCCTGAACCCAGCAATGCCCTTCATCGCCATGGCCCTGGCCGTGGTGGCCGGACTCGCCCTGTCCTGGCTGCTGCGCAAGGTGGTCCTGCGGCTGAACCGGAAACGTCCCGAACTGCAGGCCACCTCCCGGGTGGCCCGCCAGCCGCTGCGGCTGGCACTGTGCCTCGTGGGCGTCCGCGCCGCGCTGGGAATGACAGCCGGCGCCGAAAGCTGGCACGGCGCCGTCGACCACTTCCTCCTGATAGCCCTCATCGGTGCCTGCGCCTGGCTGGCCGTTGCGGTGCTGCTCATCCTTGAGGCAGTAGTGCTGAAGCGGCACAGCGTGGATGTGGCGGACAACCGGCGGGCCCGGCGGCTGCGGACGCAGATGATCCTGGCCCGGCGGATCGCAGTGGCCTTGGTGGTGGTGCTTGCGGTGGGCACCGCCATGCTGACCTTCCCCGCCATCCAGGCCCTGGGCACCGGGCTGCTGGCGTCCGCCGGCGTGATTTCCATTGTTGCCGGCCTCGCTGCCCAGACCTCGCTGGTGAACGTCTTTGCCGGCATGCAGCTTGCGTTCACCGATGCCATCCGCGTGGACGATGTGGTGGTGGTCCAGAAGGAGTGGGGCCGGATCGAGGAGATCACGCTGACCTACGTGGTGGTGCATCTGTGGGACGACCGGCGGCTGATCCTGCCGTCCACCTACTTCACCACCACGCCGTTCGAGAACTGGACCCGCCGCCAGTCCGAGGTGATGGGAACTGTGGAGTTCGATCTGGACTGGCGCGCCCCCGTGGAGGACATGCGCACCGAGCTGCGCCGCGTCCTGGCCGGGACGGAACTGTGGGATGAGCGGGTGGGCGTACTCCAGATCACCGACGCCACGGGTGGTTTCGTCCGTGTCCGGATCCTGGTCAGCGCCGCGGACAGTGCCGCGCTCTTCGACCTGCGCTGCCTCGTGCGTGAAACCATGGTCACCTTCCTGCAGCAGGGGCACCCGGAGGCACTGCCGCACCAGCGCTGGGAACAGGCGCACGACGGCGGCAGGGCCGCCCCGCGCAGCGCACCACTGCGCGGGCTGGGGTCGCCCGTGGCAGGCGGTGTGCGTCCCCCGGCGGACCCGCACGAATCGCAGCTGTTCACCGGCTCGATTGAAGCGGTGGAGCGGTCCCGGGCCTTTACCGGGCCGGGGGACGAGGTCTTCGAGGAACGGGACCGCAGCTTGGCTTCCCGCAACTGAAACCCTTGATAGGTGACCATATGGTCACCTATCATTGGCCTTATGGATGACGTGTTCAAGGCACTCTCCGACCCCACCCGCCGGGACCTGCTTGACGAGCTGTTCCGCGAGGACGGGCAGTCGCTGAGCGCCCTTGAGGCACGGTTCGACATGAGCCGGTTCGGGATCGCCAAGCACCTCCGCATCCTGGAGGACGCAGGCTTGGTGGTCACCCGCCGTCGTGGCCGGGAAAAACTGCACTTCCTGAACCCGGTGCCCATCCGACTGGTCCACGACCGGTGGGTCAGCAAATACGCAGAACCATGGGCCGCTGCCCTCAGCGACCTCAAATCCAGATTGGAAAGTCCCATGGAAAAGATCTTCGAGATTTACATCAAGACCACGCCGGAACGGCTCTGGGAAGCCATCACGGACAGCACCATCCGCAGCAAGTACCAGTTCGGCAACACCATCGAGGCCGACTGGTCCCTTGGCGGCCGGTTCGTGATGAACAACCCCAAGGCGGGTGCACCGCTGGGCGAGGGCGAAAACCTGGAGGTGGACCCGCCGCGCCGCCTGGTCCAGACCATGCGCGCCCTCTGGGGCGAGGACGTCAAGGCCGAGGGCACCTCGAAGGTCACCTGGGAGATCGAACCGGTGGGCGATTCCTGCCACCTCACCGTCACGCACAGCGACCTGCGCGAGGGCGCCAACGAACAGCTTTACGGCGGCTGGCCGATGATCCTCTCCGGCCTGAAGACCTGGCTGGAGACCGGGGAGAAGCTCACGACGCCCGGGTCACTGATGTACACCTGACGCGCGACGACGGCGGCCGCCACGTTGCGGGCAGCCGCCGTCGTGAAGCCTCGGGACCTACGCCCGGGGAATGCGCACGATGACAGGACCGGAACGGTCAGGTGACAGCGTCACTTTGAGTGCACCGCCGGAAGCCTCCACGGCTCCGCCGCCGCCCTCCACCGACGCCTGCGCCGGGGAGAACGCGCCCGCGTCCAGCGTCACCACAGCGTCGGTCTTCCCGTCGAGCGCGTCAACGAAGACGATGACCTCGGACCCCCGGTCCAGCCATCGGACCCAGCTATCGTCGTCACTGCCTGCCGCCGGACCAGCCTGCAGCGGCCGGCCGCCCACCAGGAACTGCTTGGCGGTTGCCATCCAGTGGCCCAGGTCCGTCAGGGCCTGCCGCTGGATCTCCGGAATGGTGCCGTCAGCCCGTGGACCAACGTTCAACAGGAAGTGGCCGCCCCGGGAAACAACGTCGGCCAGGTGGCGCGCCAACTCCTGGCCGGTGAGCGACTGCTCGGGGCCTTCCACCTGGTTGTAGCCGAAGGAGAACCCGACGCCGCGGCAGTTCTCCCACTCGGATTCGGACTCGTTCTCCCTGGCAGCTTCGTACTCGCTGGTGGCGTAGTCCTTGTGAGTGTCACCCCAGCGGTCGTTCACCACGCCGTCGGGAACAGCCGCGTAGAAACGTTCGAACAGGGTGCCGAGCCCATGCTCACCGAAGTGCTTGCCGGCGTCGGGCCATTCAATGTCATTCCACAGCATGTGCGGCCGGTATTTGTCCACCAGGTCGGCCACGTGGTTGTACGCGTACTCCGCGTAGCCGGCGTCCTTGGGCCGGGATGTGTCATGGACGCTTTCACTGGTGATGTGCGGCGGGAAGGGACGCACATGCCAGTCCAGGCCGCCTGAGTAGTAAAGACCCAGCTTCAGTCCCTTGTCCTCCACTGCCCGGGCGATTTCGCCGATCAGGTCCTTGCGCGGGCCACGGTGGACCGTGTTCCGCTCCCCCGTTCCCGGGGCGTCCCACAGGGCGATGCCGTCATGGTGCTTCGTGGTGGGAACCACGTAGTCGGCGCCGGCAAATTTGAACAGTTCCACCCAGTCGGCCGGATCGAACTGTTCGGCCTTCCACTGGTCCAGGAAGGCGTCGTAGTCCTCGCCGCCAAACACCTCCCGGTGGTGCTGTTGGGCAGGGCTGCCATCAATGCGGATGGTGTTGTAGTACCACTCCGCGTAGGGGTTGTGGGTAAACCACTCGCGGTCCTCGATGGTGCCCAGGGCGCCAATGGGTTCGGCCCAGGCGGGAACGGAGTAGGCGCCCCAGTGGATAAAGATGCCGAACGGCGCGTTCTGGAACCACTCCGGCAAAGGCCGGGACAACTTGTTCCAGTCTTCAGGCGTGGCTGTGCTGTCAGTCATGCTGCACTCCAATTTCAGATAGGTGATTCTGGGAATCTTGGGTCTGGGTGGTTGTTCAGCGGCCGCCGAATCCCCCCATGCTGACGCCCTTGACCAGCTGGCGTTGCAGGAGGATGACGACCAAGAGGCTGGGAATCACCGCTACGGTTGCGGCGGCCATCAACGGCCCCCAGTCCGTTCCACGTTCGCCGGAGAACATGGACAGGCCAAGCGGAATCGTGGCCCGGGAGACGTCATTGATCACGATCAGAGGCCACAGGAAGCTGCTCCAGTAATCGATGAAGCTGAATACAGCCACCACTGCGAGCGGTGCACGGACCAGTGGCAGGATGACGCTCCAGAGGATCCGGAGGGACCCGGCACCGTCTATCCGCGCGGCTTCTTCGAATTCGACCGGGAGGGAAAGCAGGAACTGCCTGATGAGGAACGCACCGAACGCACCGAACGCGAACGGAACGATCAGCGCCGGAAGCGAATTCACCTGATCCAGCTTGTTCATCATGATGTACAGCGGGATGACCAGGACCTCCTGCGGCAGCACCAGGGTGCCCAGGAATACAAGGAACAGCTTGTCGCGGTGCTTGAACTGCAGCCGCGCGAAGGCATAGGCGGACAGCAGCGACACCACGGTGGTCAGGGCTGCTCCGGCAAGGGACACCAGGAAGCTGTTAGCGATCACCTGCGCGAACGGTATGGCAGTCCAAGCGGTGACGTAGTTGGACCACTCCACACGGGAAGCCAGGAAGTTTGAACCCGTGGAGAAGACCTCGGAAGTCGGCTTCAGGGATGTGGCCACCATCCACAGGAACGGGAAGAAGAAAATGAGGCCTGCCAGGATAATGGCTGCCCTGCTGATGTAGGTTCCCGGCCGCATCTTCCTGCGACGCGCAGGGGGTTGGCTATTCACGGTGCCGGTATTGGGGGCGGCGTCCTTGGCCATGGTTTCAGTTGTCATAATTGACCAGCCTCTTCTGCTGGGAGAACTGCAGTGCGGTGATAAGCATGACGATCACAAACAGCGCCCATGCCAGCGCTGAGGCATAGCCAAGCTTGTCGAAGGAAAATCCGTTGCGGTACAGGTAGAGCACGAGGGTGTTAGTTGATTCACCTGGCCCGCCCAGGGTGAGCAGGTATGGCTGGGTGAAGACTTTGAAGGATCCGATAATGGTCATCACCGTGCAGAAGAAAAGTGACGGCGACAGCATCGGCAGCACCACGCGGAAGAACCGTTGCCACGCCCCGGCACCGTCAATGCGCGCTGCTTCCAGCAGGTTGGGTGAAATCCCGTTGAGCCCCGCACCGAGGACGATGATGTTGTAGCCGATTCCCTGCCAGAGGGACATGGCGATTAGCGAGCCCATGGCCAACTGGCTGTTGCTGAGCCAGGACGGTCCGTGGATGCCGAAATTGGCCAGGAAGCTGTTGACGACGCCGTCATCGGTAAGCATGAGCCGCCATACCAGCGCGTTGGCAACCATCGGCGTGACAACCGGGATGAAGAACAGGACCCGGAAGAACGGGCCCCAGCTCCCCAGGTTGTGCAGCCACGTAGATATCGCCAGCGCCAAAACGAGATTCAGCACGGTGTAGCAGATAGCGAAGAACAACGTGTTGCCCAGGACCGTCCAAAAGACCGGGTCCCCGGCCAGCATGCGGGTGTAGTTTTCCAGTCCGACGAACTTGGGGGTGCCGAACAGGGGCCAGTCGAACAGGCTGATGACCAGGGAGGCGATGAGCGGAACCACGATAAAGATGAGGAACCCCAGCATGCCGGGGGCAAGGTACACAGCGGCAAGCTTCCCGTGGCCGGTAACCCTGGCCGGCTTCTTTGCGTTCTTTACGGCGAGCGTCGGTAAAGCAGTCATCGTTGACCTATTCCTTGAGCGGGGCAGGCTCCGGAAATGAAGCCCGCCCCGGAGGATTACTTGGCTGAGTTGGCGATGGTGGAGAGGATTTCCTGGGCTGACTTGCTGCCGCGGAACCCGTCGCCGGAGTACTGCGTGAAGTTCGTTTCAACTTGGTTCCAGGTGGGCGTTGTCACCAAGGGCCGGCCCGATTTCAGCAGCGCTTCGACCACGGCGACGTCGGCCGCGGGCTTGTTTCCGGCCCAGTCCTTGATCGCGGATTCCACGGACGGTACGGTCCCGCGGGCTGCCCCGACGGCCCCAACCACCTCGGGCGTCGTAATCTTCATGATGTTCTTGAAGGCCGTTTCCTTGTCCTTGCAGGATGCGGCGATGGCGAATGCCGAGCCCTGGATCATTCCGATGCTTTGTCCCGACGTTGAAGGAATGACCGCGATACCCACCTTGCCCTGCGTTTTCGTGGTCAGGGTGTCGTACATCCAAGGTCCGTCGATGATCATGGCCGCCTTGCCGCTCATGAACTGCTGCTCGGGAACATCGCTGCCGTCCGATGCCTGCGGAGGCGCCGCCACCTTTTCCTTGGCGGCCAGGTCAAAAGCGAACTGCTGGTCCTGCACGAGACCCTGGTTGGTCAGGTCCAGCTTCCCGTCCTTGACCGGTTCGTTGCCGTTGGCAAAGGCCAATGGCAAGCCTGGGCCTGCGCCGAAGCCCGGCGGAACGGCCAGGCCCGTGATGCCATCCTTCGTCAGCGCCTTCAGGTCGGACGTGAACTGGGCGGTGGTGTAGTTGAGCGTTGGTTCCTTCACTCCTGCTGCGGACAGGAGGTCCTTGTTGTAGTAGAGGACTACGGGCTCGGCGTCGTACGGGATGCCGCGGAGGCTTCCGTCCACCGTCAAGCCGTCAATCATCGCCTTGTTGTACATGGACACGTCAACGTTGTTGCTCTTGACCATGTCGTCAAGCGGCACCGTCAGGTCCTTGAGCTCCTGCGCGCGGGCTGCCTGGGTGGTGATGATGCACGGCGCACCGGAACTGGACAACCGCGTCTTCACTTTGGTCCAGTAGTCGTTGAAGCTGGGGCCCTCGAGCGTGAGGTTGAACGCTGGGTCTTTCTTCTTGGCCGCGTCGACGAAGGCCTGCCATTGCGCCCGGTCGTTTTCGTTGCTGATCCATGTGTACATCGAGGAGGCTTCCTTGCCCCCGTCGGATGATGACCCTGCGCTTGAACCGCAGGCACTCAAGGTGCCCGCTGCGAGGGCTGCCACCGCTGCCGCTGTCAACAGGCGGCTGGTAACACGGTTCTTCGACACGATGATGTCCTTTCATAGCTGGGGACAAGGGTTGCCCGGCGACGTCCTCGTGGCCTGCCTGGTGTGATGTCCGCAACCCTCGTCCCAACAGAATGACCCGGGCCATCTCAGTAAGTCAAGGAATCATCTGATCTTTATTCAAGAATTTCGACTGGAACGCCACCGAGCCGCGACTTTCACGGGTTTTTGGGAAACAAGATCAGACGAATACCGCCTAGGGAGCGCTTTCCTCATCGCCTAGAACTGCCTCGGCATTCCGCGCGGGCCCCTCAAGGTCCGGTTCGGGGATGGCCGTGACGTAGTCCTCCACCGCGTACAGGTGGTTGGCCATCCGCGTCCGGGCACGGTCCACATCATGCCGGCGCAGCGCTTCAAGGATCCCGAGGTGTTCGCGGTGCGTGGCCAGCAGGCCCTCGCTGTCGTGGATGGACCGCCACATCCGTCCCCGGATGGTGTTGGTGGACACGGTCTCAATCAACGCGGACAGCACGTGATTGGCAGACGCCTCGGCGATCAACCGGTGAAATTCCACGTCGCACTGCATCGCCGCTTCATGCTGGACCGGCGCCGCGTGGATCGCGGAATGGGCGCGCTCCAAAATGCGTTCGGCTTGATCCAGCTGGTCTTTCCCGATACAGACCGCCGCGGCGGCAGCCGCCTCGGTCTCCAAGGCCCTGCGAACGGTGTGCACCTGGTTTGCCCGCTCCCCATCTTGGAGTCCCACCCAGAATTCCATGGCAGACAGGAGGGCAGAGGGTTCCAGCCGGGTCACAAAGGTTCCGGCACCTTGCCGGGTTTCCAGGATGCCCATCGTGGAGAGGGCGCGCACACCCTCCCGAAGTGAGCCGCGCGATACCTGAAGCTCTGCTGCGAGATCCTTCTCGACCGGTAGCCGGTCACCCGGCCGAAGCCGACGGGAGGACAGCATCCGCTTAACGCCCGTGATCACCACATCGGTCTGGGACATCGAACCATTGGTCGAGCCGCTCGTCATAGCTACCGCCCTTCGCTGTGTTTTCTCCGCAGGTTCCCGTCAGAGAATCCACTTTCATCTGATGTATTGCTTGGAAAATGCCTAGCGTTCCTATATTCTCATCAAATACTTTCAAATACATCAGATGATGCTCGCATCGTTGCTGGAGCGTCATCTTCATAGCCTGAATCTGGAGGGCTCACCATGCCACGCATCACCGGTTTTGACGTGTTTGACGTGCGGTTTCCCACCTCGCTGTCCGCGGACGGCTCGGATGCCATGAACAAGAACGGGGACTATTCTGCCGCCTACATAGTGCTGAGGACCGAGGACCCGGCCGTGTACGGCTGCGGGTTTACCTTCACCATTGGCCGCGGCAATGAAGTCTGCGCCGCAGCCATGGAATTGCGGGCCCGCCCCCTGATCGGACAGGATACTGACTCTATCGGCCGCAACCTCGGGGAGACGTACAGGGACCTGAAGCGCGATTCCCAGTTGCGCTGGCTCGGGCCGGACAAGGGCGTGGAGCACCTCGCCCTCGGAGCTGTGATGAACGCAGTGTGGGACCTCGCAGCGCGGACCGCGGGTAAACCCTTGTGGCGCCTCCTGGTGGACATGACCCCGGAGCAAATTGTCGACGCAGCCGACCTCACCTATCTCTCGGACGCCCTGACCCGCGACGAGGCACTGGGCCTGTTGGCACGCCTTGCACCGAGCCGGGAGGAGCGCATCCAGCAGCTGGCCCAAACCGGTTACCCGTGTTACACCACCTCGGCCGGCTGGCTGGGGTACTCCGACGAGAAGCTCCGGAGGCTTTGCCAGGAGGCGGTGGACCAGGGCTACCGCCACATCAAGCTGAAAGTGGGCGCGTCCCTGGAGGACGACATCCGCCGCCTCGGCATCGCGCGCGAAGTTATCGGCCCTGCCGGCAACCTCATGATCGACGCCAACCAGGTATGGGATGTCCCGCAGGCCATCGACTGGGTCAAGCAGCTTTCCGAGTTCAATCCCCTGTGGATCGAGGAACCCACCAGCCCGGACGATATCCTTGGCCACGCTGAAATCCGCCGGGCGGTCCAGCCGATCGGAGTAGCCACGGGCGAACACGGCATGAACCGCGTCCTCTTTAAGCAACTCTTCCAGGCCGGCGCCATCGACTACTGCCAGCTGGATGCCTGCCGGCTCGCCAGCGTCAACGAAGTTCTCGCCGTCCAGCTGATGGCCGCCAAGTTCGGCATCCCCGTCTGCCCCCACGCCGGCGGGGTGGGGCTGTGCGAACTGGTCCAGCACCTCTCCATCTTCGACTTCATCGCCGTCTCGGGAGACCTCACTGGACGCGTCACGGAGTTTGTGGACCACCTGCACGAACACTTCGTGGACCCGTGCATCATCAGGGACGGCGCCTATGTCATGCCGGCAAACCCGGGATATTCAGCCGAACTGAAGGAGCAGACGCTGCAGGAATACGCCTTTCCCTATGGCAGCTACTGGGCAGGAACCGACCCCGGCCGGGCCGAACAGGCCTGGCGGGCCGGCAACGCCCCCGGACGGGTGGCATTTGCGAGCGCACGGCAGGAGGTGGGGGCATGATCAATTACACCCTCACCCATCCGGGCCTCTTGGCTGCGCTTGCCGAGTCCGGCCACGGCTCCCAAATCCTGGTTGCCGACGCCAACTACCCGCACAACACCGGTGCACCCGCATCCGCCCGCCGGATTGCCCTGAACCTGAGGCCCGGCCTGCTGACCATCGACCAGATCCTCGAGGTGCTCACCGACGCCGTGCCGCTGGAGGCGGCAGACGTGATGACTCCCCCGGACGGTAACTGGACGGAAGCCGTCAAGGGCTACGAACGCGCCCTTGGCACAAAGGTGCCCATCACCTCCCACCAGCGCTTCGACTTCTACGACGCCGCACGCTCGCCGAGTGTCGCCGTCGTCATTGCCAGCGGGGACACCCGGCACTATGCGAACCTCCTGCTGACGATCGGCGTCCGGCCCGACGGCACGTCATGATGGGGACGCCTTCTCTGCGGGTCATCGATTCGCACGTCCACATTTGGGATCCCGCCCGGCTCGACTACACCTGGCTGGAGGATGCACCCACCCTGAACAAGCCGTTCCTGCCTGAAGACCTCCCGCACACCAGGGCAAACACCCGTGCTGCCGTTTTTGTCCAAGCCGACTGCCGTGATGACCAGGCCCTGAAGGAAGTGGACTGGGTATCCAGCCTGCACGCTGCCTGGCCGCAGCTGGCGGGAATGGTGGCCTTCGCTCCCATCAGCCGCGGTGATGCGGTAGCGGAGGACCTGGACCAGCTGCTGGAGCGGCCCCTGGTCCGCGGCGTGCGGCAACTTTTCCAGGACCGGGACGAATCCTTCATTCTGCATCCGGGCACCTTGGCAGGTGCCCGCCAGGTGGCCCAGGCGGGGCTCGTTTTCGACGCTTGCATCCGTGCCGGACAGCTGCCGGCATTAGCGGATTTTGCCCACCGTGTACCCGAACTCGGGATTGTGCTGGACCATATGGGGAAACCGCCCATCGCCAGCGGCGAACTCGCTGCCTGGAGCAGCGGGATGCGGGAACTTGCCCTGCGGCCCAACGTCACCGTCAAAATCTCCGGGGCCGGCGCGGAAGCTGACCCGCACCGTCCGCTGGCGCCCCAGGCGCTTCCATTCATCCAGGAAACACTGCACCTTTTCGGCCCGGACCGCTGCATGATCGGCAGTGACTGCCCCGTGTCGCTGGCAACCCCGGCCGCGTACCAGGACTGGATTGGGGCGGTAGAACAATCGCTGGCGGGAGCGTCCGGCGGCGAGCGCCGAAGTGTTGCCTCCGGAACAGCGGCCCGCGTCTATCGCCTGGCCCGGGATAAAGGACAAACAGCCATGAACCAGGAGAAGGACTGAGAATGCAAGCAGAAACCCGCACCATCCCCGGCACCGATGTCCGGCTGCCGGTGCTCGGCTTCGGCGGGGCCCCCATCGGCAACCTCTACCGGCAGGTCCCGGAGCAGGAAGCGGTGGACGCCGTCACCGCGGCCTGGGAGGGCGGCGTCCGCTATTTCGATACTGCGCCGCACTATGGGCTTGGGCTCTCGGAGCGCCGCCTGGGTGCCGCGCTCGCAGGGCAGGACCGCGGCAGCTATGTGCTGAGCACGAAGATCGGGCGGCTCCTGCGCCCCAACCCGTCACCCCAGGGCAAGGACACAGAGGGCTTCGACGTCCCGGACGACCTCACCCGGGTCCGTGACTACTCCCGCGACGGGGTGCTGCGCTCCATCGAGGAAAGCCTGCAGCGGCTGGGGACCGACCGGATCGACATCGTCTACATCCATGACCCTGACGACTACTGGGCAGAGGCCGTGGAGGGCGCTGCCCCGGCGCTGTCCGCCCTCCGGGACGAAGGGGTCATCGGGGCCTGGGGCGCGGGCATGAACCAATCCGGGATGCTCCACAGGTTTGTCACCGAAACGGACATCGACGTAGTCATGCTCGCGGGCCGGTACACGCTCCTTGAGCAGGGCGCAGCACAGGACCTGCTTCCGGCCTGCCTGGAGCGCGGGGTTGGCGTGGTGAACGTAGGCGTCTTCAATTCGGGCCTGCTGTCCAAGGAACGGCCCGCCGCCAACGCCACCTATAACTACGCGCCAGCCCCGCAGGAACTGCTGGAAAGGGCCAACCTACTGGCGGACGTCTGCGAATCCTACGGCACCACGTTGCCGGCCGCCGCCCTCCACTACCCCTACCAGCACCCGGCCGTCACCAGCGTTGTCCTTGGCATGCGGACGCCGGCGCAGGTGAAGCAAAACCTGGTCCTTGCCTCGCAGACCGTCCCTGACCAGCTGTGGGCCGATCTGCGCGACCGCGGACTGATCACCTAAGAAACACCACCCCGTACTACCGAGAAAAGAAGAAACGAATGCAATTTGCACGCATAGGTGCCCCCGGCAAGGAAGTCCCCGCCCTGCTGCACGGGAAGAAGTATTACTCCCTGGAGCAGGTGGCCCGGGACATCGACGCCGATTTCTGGGAATCCGATGGCCCGGGCCGCGCGGCAGCGGCGCTGGCCGCGGGGGAACTGGCGGAACTCGCCGTGGACGGCGCCCGGATAGGTGCACCGATCGCCAGGCCGTCCTCCGTTATCTGTGTGGGCATGAACTATGCGGCCCACGCCACCGAATCGGGGTCTGCTCCCCCTGCCGTGCCCATCATCTTCCACAAAGCCCCGAACACCGTGGGCGGCCCGTTCGATGCCGTGGCGATTCCCCGCGGTTCCACGAAGACCGACTGGGAAGTCGAGCTGGGAGTGGTTATCGGCCGGCGTGCCTCCTACCTGGAAAACCCTGCTCAGGCCCGGGACTACATCGCCGGCTACGTCACCGTGAATGACCTGTCTGAGCGCACATTCCAGCTGGAAGTGTCCGGCGGCCAGTGGTCCAAGGGGAAGAGTTGCGCAGGATTTTGTCCCACCGGACCGTACCTGGTCACGCCGGACGAAGTCGACGCAGGAAACCTTCGGCTGCGCAGCTGGGTCAACGGCGAAATCCGGCAGGACTCCAACACCCGCGACCTGATCTTCGGCGTGGAGCAGGTGATCTACGACCTGAGCCAGTTCCTGGTCCTTGAACCGGGCGACCTTGTCTGCACCGGCACCCCGGAGGGAGTAGCGCTGTCCGGGCGCTTCCCCTACCTGAAGGCCGGAGACGTCGTCGACATCGAAGTGGCGGGACTGGGCCGCCAGCGTCAGGAATTCTTCCAGGGCTAATTACGAAAGGACAAACAATGGAGTTTGCGGGACTTAAGGCAATCGTCACCGGCGGAGCCTCCGGGATCGGGGCCGCGACGGCGAAACTGCTCCAGGAGCGCGGCGCCGACGTCGCCGTGCTGGACCTCAACCCGGACCAGGCGGCGGGGGTCAAAGCCATCCGCTGCGACGTCTCCGACGGCGCCTCAGTCCGCCAGGCTATCGAAGAGGCGGCGGAGCAATTGGGCGGGATCGACGTCGTGGTGAATAACGCCGGGGTGGGTGCCCAGGGCACCATCGAAGCGAACGACGACGACGAATGGCACCGCGTGTTCGACATCAACGTGCTGGGGATGGTCCGCGTTTCCAGGGCCGCCCTACCGTACCTGCGCCGGTCCATCCATGCGGCGATCGTGAACACGTGCTCGGTTGCAGCCACCGCAGGGCTCCCCCAGCGCGCCCTTTACAGCGCGACGAAGGGCGCCGTCCTGTCGCTCACCCTGGCCATGGCCGCAGACCACCTGCAGGAAGGCGTGAGGGTCAACTGCGTCAATCCCGGGACGGCAGACACCCCCTGGATCGGCAGGCTCCTCTCCAGTGCACCGGATCCCGAGGCGGAACGGGCGGCGCTGGAGGCGCGCCAGCCGCACGGGCGGCTGGTCTCCCCGGAGGAAGTTGCGGCCGCCATCGTTTACCTGGCCAGCCCGCTTTCCGGTTCCACCACCGGAGTGGACCTGGCCGTGGACGGCGGCATGCAGGCGCTGAGGCTCCGGCCCCGCTCCGCTGCCTCCTGACGCGCCGCCGCGTTCTGGCAGAGCTGGTCCAAACCTGGCGCCATGGCGGCCGCGGCTCGGTAATGTCGTGTCATGGACAGCGGTGCCCTGCTCAATGTCGCTTTGGTGCTCGGTTTCGTGCTGCTCGGCGGTGTCTTCGCTGCCGCCGAGATGGCGCTCGTATCGCTCCGCGAAAGCCAGGTCCGCCGGATTGAAAAGTCCGGGGATCTCGGCGCCCGGACTGCGGAGCTGGCCCGCAACCCGAACCGGTTCCTTTCCACCGTCCAGATCGGGGTGACCCTGTCCGGATTCTTCTCGGCGGCGTACGGCGCCTCGGCGATCGCGCCCAACGTCGTGCCCCTGCTGGAGGCCATCGGGCTCGGGGCGGCGGCCGGGCCCGTGTCCTTCATCGGCATGACCCTGCTGGTGGCCTATTTGTCGCTGGTGCTGGGCGAACTGGCGCCCAAGAGGCTGGCGCTGCAAAGACCCGTCCCTTTCACCAAAATCCTGGCCCCGCCGCTGATCATCCTCGCCAAAACCATGCGCCCCGTCATCTGGCTCCTGTCGGTTTCCACGAATGCGGTGGTCCGGCTCGTGGGTGGTGACCCGCACGCCCGGCGGGAAAGCATCAGTTCCGAAGAGCTCTGGGACATGGTGGCGGAGAACGAACTGATCGAAGAGAACAGCCGGACCATCCTCGCGGACGTGTTCGGTGCCGGGGACAGGACGCTTCAGGAGGTGATGCGCCCGCGCACGGAAGTCACCTTCATCGATGGCGCCATGACGGTCGCCGACGCCCGCAGGATGGTCAGGGATGGGCCCTACTCCCGGTTCCCGGTCATTGGCAGAAGCCCCGACGACGTCCTGGGCTTCGTGCACATCCGCGACCTGATGCCCCGGGATGAGGCGCAGGACCAGGCACCGGTGCGCGACATCGCGCGGGAAATCCTCCCGCTGCCCGGCACCAACCGGGTGCTGCCATCGCTGTCCCGCATGCGCAGGACCAACCAGCACATCGCGCTGGTGGTGGACGAATACGGGGGCACGGATGGCGTGGTCACGCTCGAAGACCTGGTGGAGGAACTGGTAGGCGAGATCTACGACGAGTACGACACCGGCGCCGAGCACGAGGACCGCGTCAGCGTGGCCAACGGAACCATCGACGTGGATGGCGGCCTGATCCTGCAGGAGTTCAGGGCGGCCGCCGGGATCGACCTGCCGGAGGGCCACTACGAGACGGTGGCGGGGTTCATCATGGACCGGCTGGGCCGCCTGCCCAAAACCGGCGACAGGGTCCAGATTCCCGGACACGTGCTGACTGTCCTTGCCATGGACCGGCTCCGGATTGCGCGGGTCCGGGTCACCCCGCTGGGTGGTCAGCCAGGTCGGGATGCTACACGAGGCTGAAAGGCACGACGGCGGCACGCGGCTCCGGCGCTGAAAGCAGGGTCCGGGACAGCCTGCAGTACGACCGCGAGGTCTACTCCTGCAAGTGACGCTCAAGGAACGCGAGGGTGCGGGTCCATGCGTCAGCCGCAGCCTCGGCGTTGTAGGTGTACTTGTTGGTGTCGTTGAAGAAGGCGTGGCCCGCCCCCGGATACACCACGGCTTCGAACTCCACGCCGGCCGCCTGCATCCGCTTCTTCAGCCCGGGCAGTTCCTCCATGAGCGCGCTGTCCCTCTCCCCGTAGAAGGCCAGGACCGGGCAGGAGATGCCACGCAGCTCCGCGTCCCTGAACTCGGCGTGGCCGTAGAACGGGACGGCCGCCCGCAGCCGGGGTTCGACAACGGCCAGTGAGAAGGTGTAGGTCCCGCCCAGGCAAAAGCCCGTCGCCGCCACCCGTCCGGCCAGTCCCGGCACGCCCTCGAGGTGGTCGAAGCAGGCGCGGAGGGCGGCGACGGCGTGTTTGGCATATTCCGGCGAGCGGATGGGGGCCATGTGCTTGCGCAGCCGCGGCTGGGCGTTGCTGCGCTGCTCTGGATCGAACGCCGCCTCCTGCAGCTCTCCGGTGACGTCCGCCGTTCCCCCGGCACCGGTCAGCAGGTCAGGCGCGACCGCGAGGTACCCTTCGGCGGCGAACCGGTCCGCGACGTCCTTGGTGTGGCGCACCAGGCCCCACACTTCGTGGACCACCACCAGGCCGCCCCTGGGCGTTCCGGCGGGTTCACTGACGTAGGCATGCACCGACGTCGAGGCGTTTCCGAGCGTCATCATGTTTCCCATGGGGCCAGCATGGCACGCGGACAGGCCGGTTCCTAGGGGCTGGTCTGCTGCTTCCAGAACACCGAGATGCCCAAGGTCACGGCGCAGAGGACCAGCATGGCCAGCACCATCCGCATCCAGCCGGCCTGGTCCACACCGCCCGAGGCGAACACGCCGATCATCACCGTGGCAGTGATGGCTCCCACGTAGCGGCAGGTCTGGTAGATACCGGCGGCGATGCCGCGGTCCTGCGGCCGGGTGGAAAGGAACATGCCCTGGTTGGACGCGATGCTGACAGTCCCGTACGGAACGCCCATCAGGGCGGTGAGCACCACCACGAACGGAATGGCCAGGGTGCCGGTCAGCAGCCACATCAGGGCGGCCACCACGGTCAGGAGGACGACGCCGGCGATCAGCACCCGGCGCACACCGAACCGTCCCATGGCGGCGACTGCCCACGGGGTGGCCAGCACGGACATTCCCGCCAGGGGCAGCATCAGCAGACCCACCAGGCCCGGATCGTAGCCGCCGGCCTCCTGCAGCAGCTGCGGCAGGCCGAAGAAGACGAAGTAGTAGACGCTGCTGAACACGGCGAAGGCCAGGTACACCAGCATCAGCGGCCGGTTCCGCCCCAGCAGCCGCAGGTCCAGGAACGGCTTGGCAAAGCGAAGCTCACGCCAGGCGAACAGCGCCGCGATGACAGTTCCCGCGGCCAGCATCGACCAGCGGTAGTCCGGGGCGACGTTGAGCGCGGCCATCATCACCAGCAGCAAAGCCCCGATGAAACCGGCGATCCCGGGAATGTCCGAATCCCGCAGGAGCTCCGCCACACTGCCGTGCTCCCTGACCTGGTCCTGCGGTGCCGCCCGCCGGACGATCAGGAGCGCGGCCAGCGCCAGGGGAACGTTGATCAGGAAGAGCGCCTCCCAGCCCACCAGCGCCACCAGCAAACCGCCGACGACGGGGCCCACCGCGGCAGCGGAGGTGTTGACCATCTGCAGGCGGCCCAGCGGCCGCGCGGAGTCCACCTTGGCCCGGTGGGCGAGCGCCCCCACCATCACCACGGCACTGGGATACGCCGTGGCGGTGCCGAGGGCCATGACCGCGCGTGCCACACAGAGCAGCGCGAAGTTCGGGGCAAGCGGAGCCAGGGCGCAGGTCACTGCCACGAGCCCCATGCCCAGCAGGAACATCCGCCGCGGCCCGAACCGGTCGGCCAGCCTGCCCATCACCGGCTGGCCCGCGGCGGAGGCGAGGTAGAAGGAGGTAATCACCCATGTGACGGCAGCGACGTCGAGCCCAAAATCGGCGCGCAGCACCACCAGGGCAACCGCGATCATGGAGGAGTTCAGCGGGTTCAGTGCCGTGCCCAGGCTGAGGCCTGCGACGGCCAAGGCAGTCCGGGGGTTGTTGCTCACGGTAACAGTCTGTCCTAAAGCCCGGGGCGGGGGCGACTTTGGGCCCCGCTCCTCCCCTGTGGCGTGCCCTACTTGGGCGCCGTCACCGCCGGGAACAGGGCATCCTCCACGGCCCGCGTCAGTTCCCGGATCACGTCTGCCTGGCCGTCGTCCTGGACGCCGTCGGGGTTCTCGGTGTAGATCACCAGCGCGAAGGTTGAGCCGCGGTACGTTACCAGCGCTGCGTCGTGCAACTCGCCGGACAGCTCACCGTACTTGTGGTGCACCTCCACGCCAGCTTTCGAACCGGCAGGAATGAGGTCCTCGTTGTTGGTGTCCTGCATGTAGCTGAGCAGCTCTTCGGTGTTGTCCTTGTTGAGCAGTTCCCCCGCGTACAACTTCTTCAGGACCAGGGCCATGTCCGCGGCGGTCAGGAGGTTCTGTTCGGGATCGTAGGTGACGCCGATGGACTTCGCGTAATCGATCAGCCGCGGACAGCCGATCGCATCCATGAGGAGCAGCCAGGAGTCATTGTTGCTGTCGTTCACCATGGCTTTGAGCTGGAAAGCGGCGTCGTAGTCGCCCAAGGGCTGGTCCAGGCCCGCCTCGCCGTTTTCCACCAAGTGGTAGTAGGCGGCAGCGGTCAGGATTTTCGCCGTGCTGGCCGCGGTGAAGGTCTCCTCGTCGCCGAAGGTCCGTTCCGCTCCCCCGTTGACGTCAGCCAGGGCCAGCCCGATCCGGTATTCGTCCGCCTCGCTGAGGATGGATTCAACCCTGTCCTGCAACGATGCCGGGGCTGCCGCCACCGGGGAGGCAGGTACTGCCGGCTGGGCGGGCACCGCGGCGCCTGAACGTGGTTCGGAGCGGAAGACGGCGAGGGTGAGGGTACCGGCAATCACCAGCACCACGGCGACGAACAGCAGCATCAGGCGCCTGGCCGCCTGCCGTCTACCTGGCAGCGGTTCAGGTGCCGGCGGCTGGACGTCACGGCCTGGCTGGGGCACCGTGGGGTGGACGGACATACAAAAGGCTCCTGACCCGGATCAGCAATCACAAACGACGTCAGCGTGGTTCGAAACCACGCTGACAGAGGTGATTAAATCACTGGATTTTGGGAGCTTCCTGAAGGCTTGCGGGGCGTTCCGCGCCACGATGCCGCCCCGCACAAAGCCCTTTCGACGCGCAAATTACTTTGCGCATACCAAATTGTGGGCGCGCCAAGGAATCTGCGCCTCGAGAACCGTTTTGCGCGTCGAAAAACGGTGCCGCCCTCGGCACGTCCGCCCGGAGTGCCCGGGACCGGTTCGGACACAGGCACTGAGGCGACCGTGAAATGGGCTGTCGGAGAACGGATCAGGCCACGGTGAAAAAGGCCTGCATTGAACTAGGCGCGGGTGCGTGCCGCGAGCGCCGCCTCCAGGAATTCCAGGTGGGCCGGCGTTACGGCCACCACGCTGCCCAGGTACCCGGGGTGCTTAGCGACGAACTTCTTGATGAACGGGCAGACCGGAACGATCCGCAACCCCGCCTCCACCGTGCTGTCCAGGGCGGCCCCTGCCAGCTGGCCCGCCAGGCCCTGGCCGCCGTATTCCTCGTTGATCACCGTGTGGTAGAAAATCCGCTGCGGTTCCGTCCCGCCGTCGTAATCCTTGTACGCGGCCTTGCCGATCCGGTTCCCGGCGTCGAGGATCTCAAAGCGCTGGCGTTCAGGGTTGTGGCGGACGGTGATGTCACTCAAGGGAAACTCCTTCGTTGCGGTTAGTGCTGCCCGTGCAAAGCCTAACCCGGCCCGGTCAGCACTTATTTCCGCAAGCGACGGCTCCCAGGCGGCATCCCCGTCCGCCCGCCGGTCAGCTCAGGTAGCCGTTTGGATTCAGGACGTACTTGGTGGCAGCACCGGCGTCGAATTCGGCGTAGCCCTGCGGCGCTTCCTCAAGCGTGATCGCCTTCGCATTCACGTTCTTGGCGATGTTCACCCTGTCGTTCAGGATGGCCATCATCAACTGCCGGTTGTACTTCATCACCGGGCACTGGCCGGTAGTGAAGCTCAGCGACTTCGCCCATCCCGTGCCAAGGCTGAGGCTCAGTGAGCCCTTCTTGGCGGCCTCGTCGATTCCGCCCGGGTCGCCCGTGACGTACAGGCCCGGGATGCCGAGCGCGCCGCCTGCGGCGGTGATGTCCATGAGGTCGTTCAGGACTGTCGCCGGAGCTTCCTGGGCGCCCTTTCCGTGGCCGCGCGCTTCGAAGCCCACGGCGTCCACACCACAGTCCACCTCAGGCACGCCCAGGATCTGTTCAATCTGGTCCTTGGGATCGCCCTTGGTGAGGTCCACCGTTTCACAGCCGAAACTCCGCGCCCGCGCCAGCCGATCCTCGTTGAGGTCGCCAACAATGACGACGGCGGCGCCCAGCAGATGGGCGCTCGTTGCCGCTGCGAGGCCCACGGGACCTGCGCCTGCGACATACACGGTGGAGCCCACGCCGACCCCTGCCGTGACGGCGCCGTGGAACCCTGTGGGGAAGATATCCGAGAGCATGGCCAGGTCCATGATCTTCTCCATGGCGCGGTCCTTGTCCGGGAACTTCAGCAGGTTCCAGTCCGCGTACGGCACCAGCACGTAGTTCGCCTGGCCGCCGACCCAGCCGCCCATATCCACGTAGCCGTAGGCGCTGC
Organism: Arthrobacter sp. E70; assembly: GCF_058266945.1. NCBI lineage: Bacteria > Bacillati > Actinomycetota > Actinomycetes > Micrococcales > Micrococcaceae > Arthrobacter > Arthrobacter sp. E70. The sequence continues at coordinate 58,050 of NZ_JBYQFR010000014.1, forward strand.
CAGGCCGGTCCGGGTTCACGTTGAGGCAGATGCCTGTCTTGCGTTCCTTGCAGTTCCGGCAGCGGCCGCAGGCGATGTTGAACGGCACCGAGCAGAGATCGCCCACCTTGATGAATTCGACGTCCCGGCCCACTTCCACCACTTCGCCGGTGATTTCGTGGCCGAGCACCAGGTTGGGCGGAGCTGTGGTGCGGCCGCGGACCATGTGCTGGTCGGAGCCGCAAATGTTGGTGGCCACCGTTTTGAGGATCACCCCGTGGTTGACAGCCCGCCCCACGTTCGCCGGGTTGACCCCCGGCCCGTCCTTGAGCTCAAACGTTGGGTAATCAATGTCAATTACTTCGACCTTGCCCGCTTCCTTGTAGGCAACGGCTTTGTTCCCTGTCATCTATCGCTCCTATAGTCAGGCGTCCGGTGGGACGGCCATGATCTGGGTAGGTGAGACATCCCGTGTGGGGAACAGCCCTGGACCTGTGGTGCTTCCTGATGTTTGGCATGGTCAGGTACCGGTTCCCGGGTGGGGATTCGCCCAGTCTAGGCACGCTCCCGGTGGGGGTCTAGGGGTAGGAAGCCCCTTGTTTATCGGGGTTTTCACAGGGGAAGTGCCTATAGTGGCCAACGCTGCACCAGCCGCTTCCGTGACGCCGGCTGGCCCATACCCAGGCACGTTCTACCGGCAAGGAGAACAGCATGAAAACACGCACCATTGGACAACTGACAGTTTCCGCCCTCGGCCTTGGCTGCATGGGCATGAGCGAGTTCTACGGCGAGGGCGACGAACAGGAGTCCATCGCCACCATCCACGAATTCCTGGACGCCGGCGGAACCCTGCTGGATACCGCTGACATGTATGGCCCGTTCACCAACGAGGAGCTGGTGGGCCGTGCCATCGCAGGACGCCGCGACGACGCGGTGGTGGCCACCAAATTCGGCAACGAACGCCGGGAAGACGGATCATGGGTGGGCATCAACGGCCGTCCCGACTATGTCCGGTCCGCCTGTGATGCCAGCCTGCGGCGGCTGGGGGTGGACCACATCGACCTCTACTACCAGCACCGCGTGGACAAGACCGTGCCTATCGAGGACACGGTGGGCGCGATGGCGGAACTGGTGCAGGCCGGAAAGGTCCGCCACCTGGGCCTGTCCGAAGCCTCGGCAGAAACCATCCGCCGGGCCCATGCCGTGCATCCCATCACGGCGCTGCAGACCGAGTATTCGCTGTGGGAACGGGAGCCCGAGACCAAGGTCTTTCCCGTGCTCGCGGAACTGGGGATCGGTTTCGTCCCCTACAGCCCGCTGGGCCGCGGCTTCCTCACCGGGCAGATCCGCACCGTGGATGACTTCGCCGAGGACGACTTCCGCCGGCACTCCCCCCGTTTCCAGGGCGAGAACTTCACCCGGAACCTGGAACTCGTGGACCGGGTGAAGGAGCTGGCCGACCGGAAACAGTGCACACCCGGGCAGCTGGCCCTCGCCTGGCTGCTGGCGCAGGGTGAGCATGTAGTCCCGATTCCCGGCACCAAGAAGCGCGAACGGCTGCGTGAGAACCTGGGCGCGGTGGAGATTGACCTCGCTGTGGAGGACCTCCAACTACTGGAGCAGATGGCACCGGCCGGGGAAACTGCCGGCGCCCGCTACCCGAACATGTCAACCATCGACACCTGACACTTCCTGCAGGCGGCTTGCCCGGCCCTCGACCGCATGAGCGCTGCTGCCCGGCACCGCCTGTGCGGGGCAGGGCCGGATTTGCGGGGCAGCGCCGGTTGTCCGGCCTGTGAAGCAACGTACGACGACGGCGGGGGGCTGGCGTAGGCTGGTTGCCAAGGCTGAAGCCAACGGCCGCGTTTCTTCCTGCCGTGCGGAGCCACTCACATGTCCGACGAACCTGCCCTTCGCGACCTCGCCGCGTCCGCCTTCTCTCTTCCCGATCTTCGCGCCGGCCAGCTAGCCGGGATGGCCGCCCTCGTGGACGGCCGCGACGTCCTTGCCGTGATGCCCACGGGCTACGGCAAGTCCGCGATCTACCAGGTGGCGGCGCTCCACCTGCACAAGGCAACGGGACGGCCCGCCGTCGTGGTGTCACCACTCATCGCCCTGCAGGAGGACCAGCTGGACGGGCTGGCCGGGCACCTGGGCCCGGATGCCGCCGTCGCCATCAACTCATCCCACAGCGACTCCGAGGTGGAGGCCGCATGGGAGGCCGCCGAAGCCGGCAAGGCCGTGTTCGTCTTCCTCGCCCCCGAGCAGCTGGCCAAGCAGTCCACCGTGGAACGGATCGCCGCCCTGGACATCTCCCTGTTCGTGGTGGACGAAGCCCACTGCGTCTCCTCCTGGGGCCATGACTTCCGTCCCGACTACCTCGGACTGGGCAACGTCCGCACGCAGCTGGGAAATCCGCCGGTCGCCGCATTGACGGCCACGGCCTCGCCGCCGGTCCGGGACGAGATCGTGGAGCGGCTGGGCATGGCTGACCCGCTGGTCCTGGTCCGGGGCTTCGACCGGCCGAACATCAGCCTGGACGTAGTCCGGCACCACGAGGACAAGGGCAAGCGCAAGGCAGTTCTGGCGCAGGTGGTGGACTTTGCCAGGCAGGGGCCCGGACTCCTGTATGCGGCCACCCGGAAGGACACCGAGAAGTACGCAGCCAAGCTGGCCAAGGATGGACTGCGCGCGGAGGCCTACCACGCCGGGCGTTCCGCCGCCGACCGGGAACGCATCCACGAAGAGTTCCTCAACGACGGACTGGACGTGGTGGTGGCCACCACGGCCTTCGGCATGGGCATCGACAAGCCGAACGTCCGCTTCGTCGTCCATGCGGACATTCCGGAATCCCTCGATGCCTACTACCAGGAGATCGGGCGCGCGGGCCGGGACGGTGAACCGGCGTCCGCCGTGCTGCATTACCGGTCGGAGGATCTGGGACTGCGCAAGTTCTTTGGCACCCACTCGCCCGATCCCGATTCCCTGCTGGCAGTGCTGAAGGTCCTCAAAGCCGCCAGCGCACCAGCGCCGAAATCGTCCCTGGCCGAACTGACCGGGTTCCCTGCCCGGCGCATCACCTCACTGGTCAACCAGTTGCAGGAAGCCGGCGCCGTCAGCATCGGCAAGCGAGGCATCCGGCTGACATCCAAAGCCAAGCTGCCCGCACTGGTCCACGGCGCCGTAGAACGCGCCGAAGCCCGGCAGCGGGTTGACCATTCCCGGCTGACGATGATGCGCGCCTACGCGGAGACGGACGGCTGCCGCCGGCAGTTCCTGCTGGGCTACTTCGGCGAAGAGTTGCCGGAGCCGTGCGGGAACTGCGACGGGTGCGCGGCGGCCGCCAGCCAGGATGCGGGGCAGCAGGCAACGAACCAGGCGTCCGACGGCGGCCGGCCGGCTTCCGCCGCCGACGAACCGTTCCCGCTCCAGTCCGCCGTGGTCCACAAGGACTGGGGGCCGGGTTTGGTGATGCGGCACGAGGACGACGTGATCACGGTCCTTTTCGAACATGAAGGGTACAAAACCCTGTCACGGTCCGCCGTCATGGAGCACGAACTCCTGAAGCCCGCTTAGGTAGGCTGGGGGGACAACCCCGACGAAAGGCCGCCGCGTGGAAGTACCTGCTTATGTCTGGACCCTGACCATAGTGGGAATCGTGGGGCTGCTGGCCTTCGATTTCTTCTTCCATGTCCGGAAGGCGCACACCCCGTCCTTGAAGGAGTCCGCCACCTGGTCGGCGATCTACGTGGGCATTGCGCTGGTGTTCGGGCTCGGGGTGCTGGTGTTCGGCGGCCCCACGATGGGGACCGAGTACTTTGCCGGCTACGTCACCGAAAAGGCGCTGTCCGTGGACAACCTCTTCGTGTTCCTGATCATCATGGCGAGCTTCAGGGTGCCCCGCGCGGACCAGCAGAAGGTGCTGCTGTTCGGCATCGTGTTCTCGCTGGTCGCCCGCACGGCATTCATCTTCTTGGGCGCTGCGCTGATCACCAGTTTTGCCTGGGTGTTCTACATCTTCGGGCTCATCCTGCTGGTGACTGCCGGCAACCTGCTCAAGCCGGACAGCCACGACGACGACTCCGACGGCCTGGTGGTCCGGCTCGCCAAGAAGCTGCTGCCCGCCTCGCAGCACTACGACGGCGACAAACTCTTCACCGTGGAGGACGGCAAGCGGGTCCTGACGCCGATGCTGCTGGTCATGGTGGCCATCGGGGGCACTGACATCCTTTTCGCCCTCGACTCGATTCCGGCGATCTTCGGCCTTACCCAGAACGTCTTCATCGTGTTCACCGCCACCGCGTTCTCCCTGATGGGCCTGCGGCAGCTGTTCTTCCTGATCGACGGCCTGCTGGACCGGCTGATCTTCCTCTCCTACGGCCTGGCCGTGATCCTGGGCTTCATCGGCGTGAAGCTCATCCTGCACGCGCTGCACGAGAACACCCTGCCGTTCATCAACGACGGCGAGCACGTCAACGTGGTGGAAGTGAGCACCGGACTGTCCCTGAGCGTGATCCTGGGCGTCCTGCTGGTCACCATCCTGGCCTCCATCTTCAGCCCCAAGGGCAAGGCCAAGAACGCCGTTTCCGGTGCCCGGCGGCACGCCACCGAGTACCTGGACCTGAACTACGAGACGGACATGGCGGAGCGGGACAAGATCTTCACCCGGATGGTCCGCGAGGAAGAGCAGATCCGCAAGCTTCCGGAGAAATACAAGCGGCTGGTCCGGCACGAGACCGAGTTCATGGAGCTGCTGCGCAACGCCCACACCGAGCACGACAAAGCCCAGGTGCGGGCTGACGCCAAGGGCTGACCTCCTCCATCGAATGCGCCTCGCTGCGGGATCTTGCGGTGGACAGCGCGGCATTCAGCGGGCTGGGGGAAATCCTACAGACCCAGTCCGATGCGGATGCCCGGAGCGACGTGGAGGAATGGAGCTGTTTTCCGACGGTGCGCCACACCGCCCCACCCGGCGGAGCGTCGCGCGCCTGACGTAGTTCCGTCTCGGGCGCAGCGAACGACGGCGGGCGGTGCCGCCGTCGTACGCCTGCTGTATTCCGGGCTACCTGTGCTGCCCCGGGTCACTCATCAATCCGGAAGGCATGCCTTCAGGGAACCCTCGTGCAGCCGGGCTCCGCCCTGGACGAACTGCCCGAAGTTGGGCGCGTGTTCATCCTCGGCCAGGTCCTTGAAGTAGTTCACGTCAAGCTCCCCTGCCGACGCCTGGGTGGAAACAATGATGCCGACGCAGCTCGCGCCGTCGTTGGCGGCCTGTGCCGGGGTGACCCCGGCGGCAAAAATAGACAGCCCGGCAAGGCTGGCAACGGCGATGCGGCGAAGATGGATGCTCATGGTTGGAACCTCTTCTGGAATGGGGGAATAACCGCCAGCTGCCGGCGTTGGCAAGGCCCCCGCAGCAGCCGATAGGGCCGGCTCGTTGCCCCCAGGTCGCAGACCCACACGCGGCGCCGGAATGGGACGGGCGCCTTTACCTGCCGGCCAGACGCTGTGGCGGCTGCCCGCAGTCACAGGGTACTGCGGGGTTGCGCCGGCGTCCACGAAAGATCCTGCCGGGGGCGTGCGGCAGCTCCGGAGGTCCACGACGTCTTTTGTCGGTGCCTCTTGCTAGGTTTGAAGCAGCTGTTCACCAGGGCCGGGGAACAGTCCACCGGCCCGGAATCATTGTGGAGGCCCCGTGTTCCTGCTCGATGCTGCCGGTGTTGATGGCGGCGCCGGCGCGCCGCCGGGCCTGGTCTTTTCGGCCAGCGACCTCGTCGCCGCCAGCGAATGTGAGTACCGCACGCTTCGGGTCCTGGATGAGAAGCTGGGCCGCACCGCCAAGGCAGAGTTTCCCGCCGATGAAATGAAGGCCAGGGCCGGCGAGCTTGGCGACCGGCACGAACAGACCGTCCTGGCCAGCCTAGTGGCAAAGTACGGCGAGTGGGACGCCAGCCGCGGCACGGGCGTGTACTCCCTGGAACGCGGCCAGAACCTGCGCGCGGAGCTGCAGGCCAAGCACGCGGAGACGGAGCTTGCCCTCCGTGCCGGCGCCGACGTCGTCTTCCAGGCCACCTTCTTCGACGGCGAGTTCCTCGGTTACGCGGATTTCCTCGTCAACGAATCCGCTGGGACCGGCAACCCGGGCCGCTACGAGGTGTGGGACACCAAACTGGCCCGCCACGCCAGGGTGGGGGCCCTGCTGCAGCTTGCCGCCTACGGCGACCAGCTGTTGGCGATGGGACTGGAGCCCTCCCCCGTGGTCACGCTGGTCCTCGGCACCCGCGTAGGGGAGGACTGGCTCCGCAGCAGCCATTCGCTGCCCGACCTGCTGCCTGTCTTCCGGGACCGGCGGCGGCGCTTCCGCGAGCTCACCGCCACCCACCGGGCCGGTGACGCCGCCGTGCAGTGGCAGCAGCCCGGCGTCGTCCATTGCGGCCGCTGTGACTACTGCGCGGAACAGGTGCAGCTGCACCGGGACCTGCTGATGGTGGCCGGCATGTCGGTGGTCCAGCGACGGAAACTGCAGGCGGCCGGAATCGGCACGATCGACCAGCTCGCCGCCATGCCGGTTGGCGAGGCACACAACTCCGTGGCCCGCCTGCGCGCCCAGGCAAGGATGCAGCTTGGCCTGGACCAGGCCCAGGGATCCCGGACGTTCACAAAGGACGGCTCGCCCCACACCGTTTCGTACAGCGTCCTTCCGGAGCACACCATCGGTTCGCTGCCCGCACCCAGCGACGGCGATATCTTCTTCGACTTCGAGGGCGATCCGCTGTGGCAGGACCCGGCCACCGGCGCCTGGGGCATCGAGTACCTGTTCGGCGTCGTCGAGGCTCCGGCCCCCGGTGGCGGGGAGCCCGTCTTCAGGCCATTCTGGGCCCACACCCGCGCCGGGGAGCGGCACGCCTTCCTGGACTTCCTGGACTACGTGGAGCAGCGCCGCGCCCAGTATCCGGACATGCACGTCTACCACTACGCAGCCTACGAAAAAACGGCTCTGCGCAACCTCTCACTGGCCCACCAGGCCGGCGAGGACATCGTGGACGACTGGCTGCGGAAGGGACTGCTGGTGGACCTGTACGCCACGGTGAAGCACTCCCTGCGGATTTCAGAGGCCTCATACTCCATCAAGAAGCTGGAACCCCTGTACATGGGCGAGAACCTGCGCTCGGGAGACGTCAAAGACGCAGGCGCCTCCGTAGTGGCCTATGCAGCCTACTGTGCCGCCCGCGACGCCGGACACGAGGAGGAAGCCGGCACGATCCTTGCTTCCATCTCCGACTACAACGAGTACGACTGCCTGTCCACCCTTCGCCTCAGGGACTGGCTGCTGCAGATCGCTCCCCCGGCTCCTGCAGGCGCCCGCCCCGCGGCAGACGGCCCGGCTGCTGCTTCGTCGTCCCCGACAGGCGGCCCCACGGCGGAAACTGCCGGCGACGGACACCCCGACGCGGCGGACGAGACCCCGGAAGAACAGCGCTTGCGGGAATACCTGGCCAGCCTTCCGGACAGCCGGCCCTGGACCAATGACGAACGCGCCATCGCCATGGTGGCTGCCGCCACCGGCTACCACCGCCGGGAACGCAAGCAGTTCTGGTGGCAGCACTTCGACCGGGTGGAGGCGCCGCTGGAGAACTGGTCCGGGCAACGGAACGTCTTCGTGGTTGAATCCGCCGAAGTTTCCTCCGACTGGGCACTGGCCAAGCCCCGGGAACGCATGCGCACCCGGGTACTGAAGCTCCGTGGCACCATGACGGAAGGCTCGGACTTCCGCGCCGGCTCCAGCTGGTGCCGGCTGTACGACCACCCCGGTCCGGACGGGATGGCCGTTCCCGGTGCTGTCCCCGGCACCCGCGCTTATACATTCGGCACCAGGATCAGCGAGCTGGAGGCCGCACCGGACAACCCCGAGCACACACTGATCACCATCGCGGAGCGCGAGTCAGGGAAAGTCGCCGCCTACCCGCACCTCCCGGTGGCGCTGACCGATGACCAGCCCCTGGCCACCGCCAGCATTGAGGCGGCCATCGCCGGCATAGCCCGGATGGTCGGCTCGTCGGTGCCGTCACTGCCAGCGCAGCCCGGCCTGGACATCCTGCGAAAGCTGCCCCCGAGGTTCCGCACCCGCCCCGGACCCGCGGAAGTACAGCACGGAGATGACGGCGCCGCCGACTATGCAACGGCGATTGCCGAAAGCCTGCGGGACCTGGACCAGTCCTACCTGGCGGTCCAGGGACCTCCGGGGACGGGCAAGACCCACGTGGGTGCCCATGTGATTGCCGCGCTGGTGGCCGAGGGCTGGAAAGTGGGCGTGGTTGGCCAGTCACACAACGTTGTCGAAAACCTGCTCTGCTGTGCCATCGCAAAGGGCGGCGTGGACCCGGGACTCGTGGCTAAGAAGCTGGCTGCACCGCACGATGTGCCGTGGAAGGCGACCGCCGACGGCGACGTGTCCCGGTTACTGTCCTCCCCCGGGGGCTGCCTGGTTGGTGGCACTGCCTGGACCATGACAGGGAAGGAGGTCCCGGCCGGGTCGCTGGACCTGCTGGTCATCGACGAGGCCGGCCAGTTTTCGCTGGCCAACACACTGGCGGTCAGCTGTGCGGCGAAACGGCTGCTCCTGCTCGGTGATCCGCAGCAACTGCCCCAGGTAACGCAGGGAGCCCACCCGGAACCTGTCGATGAGTCAGCGCTGGGCTGGCTCGCGGCTGGCCATGCCACGCTGCCCGGGCGCCTGGGCTACTTCCTGGCGGACACTTGGCGCATGCACCCGGAGCTCTGCCGTGCGGTGTCGAACCTCAGCTACGACGGGAAACTTCGGTCAGCGCCGGCAGCGTCCCAGCGCGAACTGGAGGGTGTGGCGCCAGGGGTTGAGACGGTGTTCGTGAGCCACAGCGGCAATGCCACGGCGTCACCGGAAGAAGCTGGCGAGGTGGTGCGGCAGGCCCGCCGCCATCTTGGCTTGAAGTGGAAACCGGGGGCGGACAGCGAAGCCCGGCCCCTGGACCAGCAGGACCTGTTGGTGGTGGCTGCCTACAACGCCCAGGTCCATCTGGTCAGGAAAGCCTTGGCGGAGGCCGGCCTGCCGGACGTGCGGGTGGGCACCGTGGACAAGTTCCAAGGCCAGGAAGCACCGGTGGTCATTGTGTCCATGGCCTGCTCAGCCGTGGCTGAGGCACCCCGCGGCGCCGAGTTCCTGCTGAACCGGAACCGGATTAACGTGGCGGTCTCGCGCGGACAATGGCGGGCTGTTGTTGTCCGCTCGCCGGAACTCACCAGCTACATGCCGCACAAGCCCGCGGCCCTGGAGGAGCTGGGGGCCTTTATCGGCCTAAGTTCCCGGGGGTAAGGACAGCGGGTATCAGTGGGCCCGGAAGCCGCGGAAGGTGCCTGAGGCTGCGGACATCGAGGCCTCCACGTTGTCCACCCGGCCCGGTGTGCGGCCGGAATTGAGCCACTCCAGGAGCTGGCGCACCTTCGGCTCGGGTCCCTCGGCCACCACCGACACCGAACCGTCGTCGAGGTTCCTCACCTCACCCGACAACCCAAGGTCCTCCGCCTGGCCCATCGTCCAGTAGCGGAAGCCCACCGCCTGCACCATCCCGTGCACGCGGGCGTCCAGGCGAACAGCATCCTGTGCTGACCCGTCCTGCGCTGGACCTGTGTGCCTGCCCATGGCGGCCTCCTCGTCCGGAGCCTCTCCCGGCCCCACAAGGTAGCAGTAAGTGTCGTTTTGAGCGCCCAAAACGACACGTGGCACTACCTGGTGGGGCGGGACGAGGGCACTTAGTTGATGGTGATGTCGCGGGTGGCGTGGTTGTACCGGATGGTGACCGTGCCGCCGGCGTGGTGCAGCTCGTGGTTGGGGCCATCGAACGCGCCGAACGCGCCGTAGTTCTCAGCCCAGGAGCGGTTGAGCGCGATCTTGAAGGTGTAGTAACCGGCCGGCAGGTCGGCGCTCTTCTTCCACTGCTGGTCCAGGAAGTCGAACTCCATTTGCGCTTCGTCGTACTGCGGCGCCCAGTTCTCGGGGGCACCCAGGATGGTGTTGAAGTCGCCAGCGACGGCAACCGCTTCGGGCTGCGGGTGGGTCTCGACGTCAGGGCCCTCGAACGGCTCGGCGGGCGCACCGGCGGCCTCGGCATCTGCCTTCTTGGCCGGTGCCTTGCGGGTGCGGACAGCCTTCACAACAGGCTCGACGGCGTCCTCAAGTGCCTTCGCTGCCTTGCCCACGGCGGCGGCGGCCTTCTTCGCGGGGGCCTTCTTGGCAGGCTTCTTGGCAGCGCCCTCGGCGGCTGCCGGCTCAGCGGCGGCCGGTGCGGAGAACTTGCGGACGAACCCGGCAGGAGCGGTGGGAACTGGGGTGTCAGCGGGCACCGGGGTGCCGGCGTCGAGGGCGGTGGCAAACGAGACGGGGTCGGGGAAGGCGACCGTGGCGCGCATGCCGTCGTCGGTAATGGTCCAGCCGGAGCGGCCCTTCACCAGCCAGCCCGCCTTGACCAGCTTCGCGGTGGCCGAGGTGAGGGTTTTGTGGCCGCGGGGAATGCCGCCGCTGAGAAGTTCGGCCTCGTGTTCGTTGAACGGCACGCGGGCCGTTGCCTCGGCGAGGACCTGGCCTGCGTTCAGTGCATCGCCGGACCACACGCCTTCGGTCAGGACATCCAGGACGGTCTTGAGTCGAAGGAACGTGTTTTCTGCGGTGGACTTGGCCATGATTCCCCTTTTATGAGAGCGATCGGTCTTAGGCATCATGCCAACTGCCCATTAAATCGCGCGACTTTAATTGGTTAACTCTGTGTGTCGTGACCGACTATGAAGCGGATGGTGCCGCAAGTGAGGCGGAGGTCTCGGGTAAGGGCTGTTTGCATAACCCTCAAGCGCTGACATGGGTGCTGCCCTGCACTCCCCCGGACACGCCTGCGGCATTTAGTTTACCGGGCAGGAAGCCCGGCTGTTGCGCCCGACACAGCAGGGGTCAGGAGGCCAGTTCCCGGCCGTTCAATTCCGCCAGCAACTCGGCCTTCCGTTCCTCGGTGGCGAAGGAGGAGTGGATGGAGTTCGCGGCCAGGCGGGCCTTGTCGAAATCAGAGAGCTCGAACACCGTGGTGAGCTGGGCAAAGTTGTCATCCACGTAGCCGCCGAAGTAGGCCGGATCATCCGAGTTGACGGAAACGTTCAGCCCGGCGGCCAGCATGGCCGGCAGCGGATGGTCGGCCAGCGTATCGACGGCACGCAGCCGGACGTTGGACAGGGGGCAGACAGTAAGCGGAATCCTGGCATCGACGAGGCGCTCCACGAGGTCGGGATCCTCCATGCACCGGATGCCGTGGTCAATGCGCTCCACACCCAGGAGGTCCAGGGCCTCGGTGATGTACGACGCCGGGCCCTCCTCCCCTGCGTGCGCGGTCAGCCGCAGGCCTGCCTCGCGGGCCTGCGCGTACAGCCGTTCGAACTTGGCAGGCGGGTTACCCACCTCGGCTGAATCCAGGCCGATGGCACCGATCGGCGCGTTCATGGCCAGCAGCTGGCCGAAAACTTCCAAGGCGGACTCCTCCGGCAGGTCCCGCAGGAAGGCGGCGATCAGCATGGTGGAGATGCCGAACTCCTCCTGGGATGTGGCCAGCACCGAAGCCACACCGTTCACGCAGACCTCAAGCGGGATGCCACGGGAGACGTGCGCCTGCGGATCCATCATGATTTCGGCATGCCGCACCCCGGCGGCGGCAGCGCGTTCCAGGTAAGCGCGGGTCATGTCTGCGAAGTCCTGCTCGGTGCGCAGCACGGCCATGTTCGCGTAGTACAGGTCCAGGAAGGACTGCAGGTCGGTGAACTCGTACTTTTCCCGCAGCTCCTCCAGCCCCGAGTACGGCAGGGCGATGCCGTTGCGCTCAGCCAGGGCAAAGATGAGCTCAGGCTGCAGCGTGCCTTCGATATGCAAATGCAGTTCGGCTACGGGGAGGGGCTTGGCAGGGACCTCGGGAACCGCTGCGTCCGTTTCGGTTTCGGGCAGGGTGCTGCCGCCGGCAAAGTTGTCCATCCGGTCAGGATAATGCAACACGCCAGCAGCGGTTTCGATTTGATAACGCCAGGTCGATGTCCTAGCGTGAAAAGCATGCCCGTACGGCGGGCTCATTGATTGCCAGGTGCTGCCTTCACCAGAACTGCCCAGCGGCAGCCACCGACATTGACCTCTATTCGTCAGGGGCGGGCAGTGGCGCGACGATCTCCGGGGACGGAACCAGCGCTGGTGGCCTTCAGGAGCATCACCATCATGAAAAACACCAAATTCCGTACTGCCGCGCGCCGCGGAGTCACCCTGGCTGCCGTCTCAGCGGCGGGTCTGGCTCTTTCCGCCACTGCGGCCAACGCAGCAACCCCCACCTCCACCTGGGATGCACTGGCACAGTGCGAAAGCGGTGGCAACTGGTCCATCAATACCGGCAACGGCTTCTCCGGCGGCCTGCAGTTCACCTCCAGCACCTGGGCTGCCTACGGCGGCACGGGGTCTCCCGCGGACGCCAGCCGCGAACAGCAGATTGCGGTAGCGGAGCGTGTCCAGGCCTCGCAGGGCTGGGGAGCCTGGCCCTCCTGCGCATCCCAGCTCGGCTTGAGCGGCGGAGGCGGCGCGCCCGTGCAAAGCGCCCCAGTCCAGAGCGCGCCCGCGCAGAGCGCACCCGTGCAGGTCCAGAGCGCCCCGGCCCAGAGCGCAGCAGCACAGCAGGCCCCGGCACCGCGGCACGCCACCTCCGTAGCCCTCAGCGGCGAGACCTACACGCTTCAGGCCGGCGATACCTTGAGCATCGTTGCCCAGAAGCTCGGCATCGAGGGCGGCTGGCAGCACCTTGCCGACGCCAACCTGGACACCATTTCCGATCCGAACCTCGTGTTCGAGGGACAGGTCATCCAGCTCCCCGCCTAGGCCGCGGCGGGCGGGAGCCGCACCGCCCCCAGGGCGACAAAAGCAGGTCGGCGATAGACAAATTCCGTCGACCAAACAACGACGCCGGCACACCCCCAGAAGGGATGTGCCGGCGTCGTTCGTTAATTCCGCAGGCCCTGCCGCGGGCCGGCGAGGCTGCGCGCGGTCAGGAGGCGGGCAGTTCGCGGACGATCCGCACCTTCCATGCGTTTTCATCGCTGGTGTCCAGGAGGGCGACGGTGCCGTGGGCGAGGTTCAGCGCAACCCGCTTGACGGCCAGCAGCTCCAGGTAGAGGTGCTCGTTCATGCGGCTGGGGGTGTCGATCATGTACTTCACGGCATCGCGCACCTTGCGGTAGTTGACGCTGCGTTCACGGTGCATGTGCAGCTCCAGGGCGGAACGCTGCTTGAGCCGCGGCTCGTGCCGGTTCAGCAGCGTCACGGCGGTGTGGACTGCAACGACAAGGGTGAGGGACACGCCGTAGATCCACCATCCGCTGGACAGCAGGAACAGGGGCAGGTTGCCGATGGCAACCAGGGCGATCACCACGCGCAGCGCGGCAATGCGGCGCACGGTGCGGGCGACGGCGGCCACGCCGTCACGGAAGCGGTGCTGTTCCTTCCGGGCGGCTGCGGGGTCGATGGTGAATTCGTCGAGGACAAGGATGCCCTTCGCCTCCGGCCCGAGCATCTGCCCGTACCGGGGCAGGGCTGGGCGGGTGGTTCCAAGGGTCTTTTCAGGTGTAGATGTCATGAGAGAGCTTCCAAAACGCGGGGGTGGTTGCGGAGATCTTAGTGGTTTAACCTGAATGCCGTATGCAGGCGTCCATTATTTGGACATCACTGATGCTCTCCTGTGGCCGGCCGCACAGCAATTGGCACTTCGGGCCGGTGCCGTCAGACTGAATAGATGCAAACCTTCCTCCCGTACCCCGATTTCCGGCAAAGCGCCGCAGCCCTGGACACCGCACGGCTGGGCAAGCAGCGGGTCGAAGCGCTGCAGACGCTGCGCGCCCTGGTGATTCCCGGGTACGGCTGGCAGACCCACCCCGCGATCCGGATGTGGATGGGGCACGTCCCGGCCCTCACCATGTACGGCCTGGCGATGGTGGACGAGTGGATCGAACGCGGCCACCCGGACAACACCCGGGCGAACATCGCGGAATTCGCACCGCAGGCGGCCCACCCCGACTACGCCTCGAAAATCATCCTGCCCCCGTGGCTGGGCGACCCGGATTTCCACCTCAGCCACCGTTCCAAGCTGGTGCACAAGGAACCTAAGTTCTACACCTCTGTCTTCCCGGACGCGGTTCCTGAGATGGACTACGTCTGGCCCGAGCCCCGGCACGAGTTCCTCCCGCAGGAACCCGAGGGAGAAGTCTTGTGGATCCTCCGGGACCCGCACGACGACGTCGATCCCCAGACGCTGGACACGGTGGCCCTTCCGCCGGTGAACCGCAGCGCTGCTGCCGCGGCATCCGCGGAAGATGACGGGTACACCCCGGTCTACATCGAGGACGGGTCCAGGCGGCCCTCGCGCGCCCCGAAGAAGGCGCCGCCGAAGCCGCAGGAGAAGAAACCCACCCGCAAGCGGCTGGCACAGGAGGAAGCGTTCCGGACCCTTCCCGGCAAGACCCCGGTGGCCGTCCCGCTGGAGCGCGGGGCCAGGTTCGCCGTGGGGCACGTGCTGGGGCGGCCCATCACGCTGGACGACGGCCGGTTCGGCCGGAACTTCGAGGTCACCGAAATCATCGACCGTTCGGCGTTCGCGTACCCCGCCCTCCTGCAGGATCCCCGGGTGTTCTTCCCCGTGGAAGCCCCGTAGTGACTGTCCTCCTTGCCGGCTGCGGGGACCTCGGAACCGAGGCCGGCCTGCGCTTCGCCGGCCGGGGCCACAAAGTCGTGGGCTGGCGCCGCTCCCCCGCGAAGCTGCCGGCAGCCATCGAAGGCGTTGCGGCTGACCTGGGAACCCCTAACCTCCCGCCCGTGCCCGCGGATACCTGCGCCGTCGTCATTGCCGTGGCCGCCGACGAACCCACCGAGGAGGCGTACCGCGCCGCCTACCTGCGCGGCGTCACCCACGTGCTGGACGCGCTGGAGCGCGACGGCGTGGTCCCCGGGCGCATCCTCTTCGTCTCCTCCACCGCGGTCTACGGCGATGCCGGGGGCGGTTGGGTGGATGAAGCCACACCGACGGCTCCAGGGGGCTTTTCCGGCCGGATCCTGGTTGAAGCCGAGGAGCTGCTGCATGGACGGCTCGCCGGCAGCGGTACATCAACGGTGTCGCTTCGGCTGGGCGGGATCTACGGGCCGGGCAGGACCCGGCTGATCGACCAGGTGCGCGGAGGTTCCGCCGTTGTCCCCCGGGACGTCCGCTACACCAACCGGATTCATCGCGACGACGCCGCGGCCGCGATCGTCCACCTTGCCACCATGGCCGCCACCCCCGCACCGACATACATCGGCGTGGACAACGACCCCGCCGACCTCGGCACCGTGCTCCGCTTCCTGGCCGGGGAAATGGGCCTCGGGGAGCCGCCCGTCGGGGACGCCGGCCCCGCCCGCGGCGGCAACAAACGCTGCCGGAACGGCCTGCTCCGCAGCACCGGCTTTGGTTTCACCTTTCCGTCCTTCAGGGATGGGTACCGGGACATCCTGGCAGGCAACGGCGTGCGCCACCCCTAGTGTTCCCCCTCCCTCTGTTGGGGGACCCGAAGGCCGGTTCCGGCAGCACATCCTGCAGTAAAGTGCCCTTATCGTGGAGAAGTCCCGCCGCCACCTGATGGTGCGCTCCCTCGTTGCGGCCGCCGTTGTGCCGGTCCTGGCATTCGGCTCAGTGGGTTGCGTCTCCAGCGCCACACCCGCTCGAAGTGCTGCACCGGACGCGGCCGTGCTGGCGGTCGGAAACTCACCCAGCGCCATCCCACCCAGCGCCCCCTCCCCCAGCGGTGAGGCCATGCCCGTGGGAAACCTGCCCGGCTGGACCCAGATTTTCACGGAGGATTTCCTCAGTGGCGACATGCCGCTGGGGGCGTTCCCGGGCCCGGCCTACGGCGCGAAGTGGAGCGCCAACTACGCTGACGGCACGCCGGACACCGCCGCCCAGCTGCTGCAGTCAAAGTCCGGCTATTACCCGTCAAAGGTCCTCAGCATCAGCAACGGCGTCATGGACATGTACCTGCATTCCGAGAACGGCGTCTCGATGGGGGCAGCCCCCGCCCCCAAATTCACGCCGATCAGCGGGCGCCCCTACAACAGCCAGCTGTATGGACGCTACTCGGTGCGGTTTCGCGCGGACACCCTGGCAGGTTTCAAGGCAGCTTGGCTCCTCTGGCCGGACAGCAAGCAATGGCCGGAGGACGGCGAAATAGACTTCCCCGAGGGGGACCTCGCCGCCCACATCTATGCCGCCATGCACGGCACCGGCAGCCCTGACGGCGGCGCCGTCGACGTATCCCACACTGCCGTTACCTTCGCGTCCTGGCACACCGCCACCACCGAGTGGAGCCGCGGACGGGTCATGTTCTTCCTCGACGGCACCCTGATAGGCACCAGCACGGCGGCTGTCCCGGACACCCCGATGCATTACCTGCTGCAGACCGAGTCCTGCCTGCCGACCTGCCCCGAACCGGGAACCAGCGGCCACGTGTACGTGGACTGGGTGGCCATTTGGAAGAAGGACAACTAGCCGCCCGGCTACAACTGGCCGCCGAGGCCGTCCGGACGCCAGTACCGCAGACCACCAGTGGTGGCCCCGTCGCGGGCCACCTTGATCACGGCATAGGGGAACACCCCGCGGTCCGCTTGGTCCGGTCCCCGGCCCCGGACGTCCGAACACCACGTGCCGGTGTTGATGTAACGGGTGCGGCAGTCCTCGAGCGGCGACTCCAGGGCCCGGTGGGTGTGGGCCGAAACGTACCAGGCCACCCTCGATCCGTGCGCCTTCAGGGTCTGCGCCACCCGCCCGGCTGCGGCGGGGGCCTCCTCGCTCGCGATGCTCCGGCCGGCGGCCGCGAGCACCATGCGGGTCGCGGCCACGGGAAGCGCCGACACGGTCCGGAACCGGGACAGCCGTGCCAGCTCCCGGATGGCCGCCCCGTCGAGCGCCAGCCGCCGCGACTCGATCTGCAGCAGTTCGCCGTAGGCGGAGCCCCGGATCCGCAGTTCCGCCAGTTCGGACTCCATGCAGGCCCGGGCAACATCGCCGGCGCGGGCGAGGGGTGACTTCGAGGAGTTCGCGTGCCAGGCAGCGAGCGGTGGCAGGCCCAGCCCGTCGGTGCCGTTGACCGCCGTGCGGAGCACCTCCGGCAGCCGGTGCAGCGAGTGGTGCTGGTGCCCGTGCTCGGCCAACAGCACGTGGGGCACGTGCAGCATCCACGGATGCACCCTGACCCGCGCCGGGTCACGGGGTGACAGCAGGGCCGACAGGCGCGAGGCGACGGCCGGCCGGGCCAGCTCGACGTCGTGGTTGCCGCATACGAAGTGCAGTTCCACGCCGCGGGCCGCGCACTCCTCCAACGCCCAAAAGGTGTCGAGGTGGCGGGCCAGGATGGACTCGAGCCGGCCCAGGCTCTCGTCTTCGCCGTACCTCGCCAGCTCGAACGTGTCACCGACGAACACGACGTGCTTGCGCCGGCCCGACGCGGGGAGGACCTTGCGGTGCAGGAACTCCGGCAGCACTTTGCCGGGGTTCCGGGGGTCGTCGTCGGATAATCCCAAGTGAAGGTCGCTGAGGAGCCACCACCGGGCCGCGCTGCTCATGCGAGCAGTCCGATCACGCGCGGCAGGAAGAGGAGCAGGTAGGTGGCCCACATGATGGCGACCGCCCTGGGACTGAGGAGCCGGCCGGCGAGCCCCGAGGGCGTGGCGCGCCCGGCATCCGGCCCGACCCGCCGGACCTCGAGGGTGACGAGGGTGACGAGGAGAACGGCAGCGGCGAGCAGCCCTGCCAGGTTGATGATCATGCTTCCTCCTGCCGGGCGCGTTCCAGGCACGCCAAGACGGTAATGACTGACATCGCGACGACACACGCCTGCCATGACCACACCGCGAGGTAGAACATCGCCGTGGACACGACTGTGAGCGTGGCCAAACCCAGGACGGGGACCAGCAACGCGCCGAGCGCGCGGTCGGCAACGTGCAGGAGCCGCGCCAGCGCCTGCCCCGGAAGCAGGACGAGTACGGCTGCGGCCGTTAGCGCCTGCCAGGGTGCCGGCAGTCCAATGAACGTCGCCACGGACAGCACGACGGCGGCGAGGCCCAGTGCCAAGGTCAGCTTGCTAACCCTTCCGTTCATGGCGCCACCCCGAAAGGCGCCACGCGGTATGCCCGCGCATCCGGGTTGCTGAAAACGAGCTGCACAGTGTCCTGGCTGCGCAGCCACTGCTCGAACTCGTCGAAGCCCTGCTCGCTGATGTCGCCTTGGAGCACCAGGCTTGCCTCTGACGACCGCGTCAGCAGCACCACCGCGCCGGCCGGGTTGTGCCGGGCGTAGTCGTAGAGGAGTGGCCCGCACGTCGCCACTGACAAACCGGCCTTGCAGAGGTCCTCGATGGTCCGGTAGCGGTGGTCGAGGTAGCCCTCGTTGCGCCATGGGGTCGGGTGCGCCGCCGAAATAAACGCGGATCCGGGCGGTGCGATGCGTTGCACCTCGCGGACGGCCGCCACCTCGTTGTCCGTGAAGACGTCGTACCTGGCATTTCCGAACCGGCCCGTCACCGTCATCACTGCCAACAGGGAACAACAAAGCGCAATGGTCCCCGCGGCAAGGACGGAGGGGCGGTGCCGGCTGGAATGCTTGGGCAACAGGACCGAGGAGGCCTGCATGGCAATGAAGGGCAGGGCGAACAGCGAAACGCGGATCAGCATTTCCCCGCCATACGCCTGCGTCGGAAAGAGCAGCAGCGGGGTGACGGCGAGGAGCACAACCCTGAGGTCCAGGCGCTTTTTGCGCCAGTCCCACAACGCCCCCGCTATCGCGAGCGCCCACAGAACGAGGGTGAGAAGCATCCGCACCTGCACCACCAGCAGGTGGCCGGGGGTGCCGCTCACGCGGTCAACGATATTGGCCTGGGTGGCGGCCTGGAGTCCTGCGTCAGCCAGCGGCGGATGGCCGTCGAGGTACGCGCTTGCGGGGTAGGCGAGCCAGAGCGCCAGCACGACGGCGGTGATGAGCGGCAGCCGGCTGGGCCAGACACGTCCGCTGAGGGTCAGGGCTGTAATGGCGATGAGGACCATGAACGGCGTCAGCTGGTGGCTCGCGCAGATAACGACGACCAGCAGGAGGGTCACCACGAGTGCGCTCAGGCGGTGCTGCGCCCGGGGCTCGGCCGGAGTCCGGCCTCGCCACCAGGTGGCGAGCCCGGCAGCCCGGAACCCGGGGAATTTCGGCGGCTTCGCGCCCAAAGGGCCGATGACCAGTGCGATCACGATGAGGTAGAGGAAGAGTCCGAAGGCCTGGGGCGACAGGTAGTCCTGGTCCTGCCAGTTCCCGAGGCAGAAAATCCAGAGCACCAGCCAGCGCCGCCTGGGATCGGTGGTCAGGTGGCGTACCAGCACTCCGAGTGCCGCGAGCCACAGCCCCATGTCCACCACCGGTGCCCACAGGGCCAGGGAGACCGGGTCGATGCCGGTGGCCCGGAGCAGTGTTGCCAGGAGGGCGAAAAAACCGGGCCAGTTGAAGTAGGCGTCAATGTCCGGGTTGATGTCCTGGGTGCTTGCGAGGGCGTCGGCGATGCCCAGGTGGCGGAAGGCAACCTCGCCCCGGGGGACGTCGGTCACGAAGATCGCCGTTCCGAAAAGCATGAGCACCAGCACCGCGATGAGCCAGATCATGACCGGGCGGCTTGCCGGTCCCGCGGCATTCCCCCGCAGCGCGACGACGAAGGCGAGGTTCAGGAGCACCACCCCGGCCCAGAACGGGTAAGGCAGCACGGCGACAAGACCGAGGTCGCTGTCGATGGGCACGGGCACTGTGGAGGCGGCCCAGATGGCGAGCGCCAGGGCCACGGCTCCTGCCAGGGCACACAGGATTTCGCGGGGCTTGATGCGGCCCTTGGTGCGGCTGGCCGGTTCAACCACGGAGATCATGGGGCCTCCAGCTTGATCCGCCGGAGGACCATGAGCAGCCGGACGCCCGCCGCCGCGGCGCCGACGGAGAGCACCACCAGCCATGCCAGGGCCATATTGGTGGCCCCGCTGCCGGCGGCCAACAGCGCTGCGGTACAGAGGGAGGCTCCGAGCGTTACGCCCACCATGATCGCCTCCGTGTAACGCTCCCGGGCACGGCACACAGCGTTGTAGGCCTGCAGTACCGCGTACGGCACCAGCCCGGCAGCCAGCAGCTGCAGGGCACCGGAGGACGCGTGAGCGTACCGCTCCCCCAACAGGCCAAGCAGCGGGCGGGCGAAGAGCACGAGGACGACGGCGGCCAGGCCTCCCACGATGAGCGACCATCGCAGGCTGGCCCAGGTGGTTGTCACCAGGCGCGCGGGATCGCGGACGCCCTCGGAAAATTGGACAATACCCATCAGCACCGGCGCCGTGTACGCGGCCCATGCCATCATCCATGCGGGATACCAGTAGGCAGCGGCTTCCGGCGCCACCGTGTGGGCCAGAAGGAGCGGCAGCAACAGCCCGGGGGCGCGCTCGGTGAGGGTGAGGAGCTGGTTCGGGATGCCCACGGCCAGGAGCGGGCGCTCGCGCATGGAACGGAAGGACGGCCGCGGACGGTATCCCACCAGCCGCCGCAGCTGGACCGCACCGACGACGCAGGCCACGGCCGTCGCCAGGGTCCAGCAGGCCAACAGCACGTCGGCGGGGGCGCCGCGGGCGAGCCAGGCCACGAGCGCCGCAGCTCCGAGTGAAACCGCGCCACCTAGCGCGTACCGTGAGGTGGCGCTGGCACCGCGGCCCAGCGCTACCAACGCCTGGTCGAGCACAATGACCACCGTTCCGGTGACGGCAGCCAGAAGGAACATGGCCCAGAAGAGAACCGATGTCGAGGCCGTGTCCGGGGCCGCGGCCAACTGCAGAACGAGGTAGCCGAGGGCCAGTACGCTGCCTGCTATTCCCACGGTGGCGAAGGCCGAATCGAGCAGCCGGGCCGGGGGCTCGCCGCGCCCCACCGAGACGATCACGGCCGACCCGGCACCGAGCACGGCGAGTTGGGTACAAATCATCACCGCCGAGACAGCAGCCGCGGTCAATCCGACCTCGCGATCGGAGGTGGCTCGCGCGGCCACGATCCAGAAGGCGAAGCCCGCGCCTGTCTGGGCAGCTTTGGCCAGGACAAGGCCGAGCGAGCTGCGCAGGGCGGAGTGCCGGACGCCCGAGGCGTCCGCAACAGCCGTCCCGCGCCCGGCCCTCACGACGCCAGGCCCCTTGCCAGGCCTGCGTAGTTGTACCAGCAGAAGGCGAGGTAGTACCTGAGCCACCGGGGCTGGCCCGCGGCCAAACTCAGGGCGCTGCCGCGCACTGCCGCCGCGGCGGGAAGCAGTGCCAGCCTCGCTCCACGCCAGCCGTGTTTGCGGATCATCCGGCCCAGCCCCGTTCCGTCCATGAGGAACTGGTCGAGCGCGAAGTCGAAGTCGTCGGCGGCGAACCGGTGTTCAACGATGACCCGGCGCGATACCCCCGTGCGCAGTCCTGACTGCCGCATCCGCCAGCGCAGTTCGATGTCCTCGCCCGACTTGAACGAATCGTCGAAACCCATGCCAAGCATCAGTTTCCGGTCCACGATGGTGGCCACCAGGCCGAACCAGTTGCGGCTTCGGCCGGTGCGGTGGTGGTGGGCCAGCGCCTGCCCCCAGTAGCCCGGGCCGCCCACGCTCTCCAGGCCTGCCTGGAGGGCGTCGTAGCCGTCCTCCACCAGTTCCGTGAGCAGGTCGGCTACGCCGGTGGGACCGAAAACGACATCGGTGTCGACGAGCAGGACCCACGGGGTGGTGCTGTTGCGCACGCCCAGGGTCCGGGCCCATGGCAGGCCCCTGCCCTCGTCGCTGAGGACCCGTGCACCCGCTGCCCGGGCGATGTCGACGGTGCCGTCGGTGGACAATCCGTCCACCACGATGATCTCGGCGACACCGGACTGGCGCAGGGCCTCGAGGCATCGTGGGAGCATGCGCTCCGCGTTGCGGGCCGGGACGACTGCGGTGACCTCGGCTGGGCTAGGAGCCATGGTGACCCGCCCTCAGGCCCGCTCGTCCAGGACCGATGGCAGCAACTGCTCCAGGTAGCGGACGATGTCATCCGACGCCTCGTCCGCCGTAAAGGCGGCGGGCACCTGGAGCAGGTGGCAGGGCCGGCCGTCGAGCGCCTTGCTCAGCACGATGCCCTTTGCGGTGAAGTGCTCACGCCACGGGACGACCGACGTGGCCGCCAATCCGGTGACGACCCGCTGGGAGAAGCCCGCCATCTCGATATGGAAGTTGCCGAGCATGCGGTCCACCATCCACTCGCTCGTCCGCTCGACCAGCCGGGTCCGCGTGCCTTCGAACCGCTCGACATAGATGGCCGCGGCGAGCGGGGCCGAGGTGGTCACCTCCCGTCCCGGGAACGCGGTGGCCGGGGTGACCATGCGGTGTTCAGGTGACCACCGGCGGGAGACGTCCGCCAGGCGCGGATAGCGGATGACGTAGGGGTGCACCAGGGTGGTGAGGCGGCTGACGCTGTTCGAGAGCTGTGAGGGGACGAGGGGCTTGCGGACTCCTTCGAACAGGTGCGGGTAGATGGCCCGGTGGTGGGGCTTGATGAACATCGGCTTCGCGTAGCCGAGCAGGGTTGCGTCCTCGGCGAGGAAGGCCCAGTCGTCGCCCATGAAGGACCATCCGTCCCGCCGCATCAGTTTCGCGACAGTGCTCGTCTTGCCAGTCCCTCCCGCGGCGGGAAGAGCGATCGCGTGGCCCCGGTACGCCATCGTCGCCGCATGGATCATGCCCGCTCCCTTGCCGACCATGGCGGCGTCGAGGACGGGAACCACGGAGGTCAGCAGCTCACCGGGACCGTGGATGCGCCATTGGTCCGTGTCCCTGACGATCTGCACCCGGTCGGCCTGGAACCGCACGCTGTTCGCCGTGTAGGCGAGTTCATGCTCCACGAGGCCCGCATCAGGCATCGGTTCCGGCCGGTCGTCGACGAGAATGTCGGCGGGCCGTTCGGTATCGGAGGCGAAGCATGCCAGCATGCTTTGGAGTTGGGCCGCTGCCGGCGCCTTGGCGTCGACGCGGATCGTGACGCGGCCGTGGATGTCGAAGTGCGGTGCCTTTGTCTGCCGGGTGCGCATGGTCGTCCCCTGTCTGGGTGATGTTGGTCGGATGGTCTTGCTGCTGCGGGCGGTTCCCGCGAGGTCAGCCGGGCGGTGGGTGCCCGTTGGGCCGGTTCACTTCACTTCCCGCCATGGACTGACTCCGGCCAGGACGGGTTGGTTCAATGGGCGGCCAGGCACATGCGCCAGCTGCCGTCCCCGGAGGTAGCCTGCCGACGTGCAGGCCACGACCGCCACCAATGCTGCCGCCCGGCCGAGTCCGCCGGGATCTCCGCGGCTCCAGTCGCTGATTCCTGTGATGAAGGCCCGGGTCAGGACGTTCCGGACGTAACGGCGCTCGGGGCCAAGGGCCCGTTTATGCCCGACGATGTGGCTGACCTGGGCTTTCGAAATCCCTTCGGACCAGGACCTGGCAAGCATGTACCGGACCGTGCCCCTGTACGCCGGAACGTGGTGGCGTACCAGTGCGGCGGGCTCGTAGACGATGCGGCATCCGGGGAAACCCATCTTCGACCGGATGCAGATTTCCGTCTCCTCGCAGCCCAAGGGGACGGAGCCCCGGCGTCCCAGGGCGAGGTTGAACCCGCCCGCCTGCCGCACCACGTCAAGCCGGAACGACATGTTGGCGCCGATGACGTTCCTGACCTCGGAGGCCACCCGTGGCAAGCCCCGGTGGCTGCAGCCGACGATCCAGTCGAGTTCTTCACCAAAGAAGCGGGGGCGCCCCGCCTCCCACACAGGTTCCACGCGGCCACCGACTGCAAGCACTTCGGGGTCGTCATAGAGCGCCAGGATGCGCTCGAGCCAATCCGGTGCCGCCTCTGCATCGTCATCAAGGAAGGCGACGATATCGGAGTCGGCCAGGCCTACGCCGGTGTTGCGCGCGCCGGAAAGCCCGCGCGGACCGGTATTCCTGACGATGGTGACGTCATCAACGGTCTCGGTCAACAGGTCGAAAAGTTCCTCGTTATGGTCGATGACCACCAGGACTTCCTTGGGTGCGCAAGTCTGGCCGCGGATGGATTCAAGGACATCCAACAGCCAGCCCCAGCGCTCGGACGTATAGGCGCAAACGATCACGGTGACACTTGGCGACGGAATGAGTGTCATGTCAGGGACCACTGACCACGGACAGGACACTTGTCGGATCGGTGGGCGTCCGCGGGAAGCTCACCCTGGCATAGGCGTACTTCACGCGCCGCAACGACTCCGGCCGGGCGCCGGCGGTGGGAGCCTCCCAGAGGAAGAACTCGTGGGCCATGGTGCCCAGCACCCGCCAACCGTCCCGGAAGGTCTGGAGGTTCGAGGCGCCGGAGATTCGATCGAGTTCGAGGCTGGGGACCTCGGCAATGCGGAGGCCTGCCTTCGCCGCCCGGACGATCAGTTCGGTCTCGATCTCGAATCCGTCCGACTCCAGCTGCAGGACTTCCAGGCATTCCCGCCGGAAAGCTATGTAGCCGTAGCAAAGGTCAGAGTAGTTGCTGTGCAGCACCGTGTTGGCGAGACCGGTCAGCGCACGGTTTCCCGTCCGCCGCAGCCAGGTCAGGTCCTCCGACCCCCCGCCCGTGACATACCTGGAACCTTTGACGAAGTCGTAGTCATGCTGGAGCGGGGATACGAACCAGCCGATTTCCTGGGGATCCATGCTGCCATCGGCGTCCAGCATGACGATGATGTCGCCCGTTGCAGCAGCAAATCCCGACCGCAGCGCAACGCCTTTGCCCTTGCGCTGCTCGTCGACCACAACGATGTCTTTACGGATGGCCCGGGCCACCCCAACGGTGTTGTCCGTGGAACGGCCGTCAACGATCACGACCTCGTCCACGTACAACGGAATGCGTCGAAGGACCCAGGGAATGTTCTGGGCCTCGTTCAAAGTAGGAATTACTACGCTGATGGACGCTCTTTGCGGCACTGCCGCAGGCTTGGAAACTGCACTTGGGGGCTGGGTGGAAATCGACAAAAGCCTCACCACTTCATGGCGCAATAAGGACGATTGCCATTGGGCGGCCCGCACCATCGAGGGCACCCATCGGCTCTGACCGGACCAAGTCTTTCCGTGGTCCCGGCATTTCGTCAGCCGGCGCCTCAAGAGGGATTAAAACCCCCGACCAGTGGATGCATAAGATGTCTGTCCGTGGCAAGAGCATAGGAGGCGCGGGGCGGAAGAGGCACCAGTAATAGGTACTCTGTTTTGATTCCGCCCCCTACGTAGGGATTTGGGCGCCATACGGCACAGGGGCTAGGTACATTGGGGGAAAGAAACCTTGCCTTAGGTAGAGAGGCACATGGATCACCGCTCGAAGGCCGCTTCGCTCTGGCCCGATCCGCCGGAGCTGCCGCCGCCCGCGATCATGGACCAGCGCTGGGCCGAGGCCGTCTTCCTGCACTGGCGCATCCCCGAAGACGCCGCTGCACCCTTCATGCCGCCCGGGGTGCAACCGGATCTTTTCGGCGGCAGTTCGTGGGTTGGGCTGATCGGGTTCCGGATGGAGGATGCCGGAATCGGGCGCGGCCCGGGAATCCCCTATCTGGGCAGCTTCAACGAGGTCAACGTTCGCCTCTACTCCCGGGAACCCGATGGAACCAGGGGCGTGGTCTTCCTGACCCTGGATGCGGACCGGCTGCCCGTCGTCCTTGCAGCGCGGGCAGCGGAAATCCCCTACGTATGGTCGCGGATCCGCCGCTCCCAGCCGCTGCCGGACTCCCCGGACGCGACCGTCGGTTACGACGTACAGCGGTTCCGGCATGGAGCGGCGAGCAGCTTCGCCGTCGTGCCCCAGCGGGAGGCCGCGGCCGACGACCCGTTATCCGTATTTTTCACGGCCAGGTTTGGTCTGCACGGGACGTTCCGGGGACGGAGCATCTACATCCCCAACACCCATGAACCATGGCCACTGCGCCACGCCCGATTGGACCATCTGGAGGATGAACTGGTTGCCGCCGCCGGGATCAGCGTCAGCGGACCGCCGGAATCGGTTCTTTACTCGCCCGGCGTACGGACGCAGTTCGGCCGGCCGAGGCTGGTGCGCAGCCCCGGCCGATCCGCAGGCGGAAAAACCTAGGCGTCCTGCCAGCCGCGGCCTTCGCTGAAGGTGGCCACGAGCGTGCCGACGCCCGCCTGCAGGGAGTCGGAAGGGTCGAAGTACAGGGATGCTTCGGACGCCCGGCTGTGGGTAATCAGCTGCTCGGCCTCAAGCTTCGCCTCCGGCACCGTGGCACCAATGATGCCGGTCCGGGCAGGGAGGTCCGGCGTATGAACGATCCCGGCGCCCGTCTGGGTCAGCGGGACGGTGGTGCCGGAGTTGATCTCGTCGTGGGGAAACTCGAACTCGGATTCACCAGGGGCAGCGGGAACGGTGTACTCCAGGAAATAGGTCATAACCCCACCTTTGCAGAAAAGCCCGCGCCGCCAAAAGCCCGGCACGGCTACTTGCCCAGCCCCGCCTTCCGCAGCGCCTCGGCCATCGCCGTGTTCACCGGCTGCGGTGCAGGCGACTGCCGCCCCGCACCGCCGCCGGTCCGGGAGCCACCTTTGCGCTGGTCGGCGCTTCCCCGTTCAGGCGTTCCCCGTTCAGGCGTTCCGCGCCTGCCGGCGTCCGCCCGTCCTGCGCCGCGCCGCCCGGAACCTGCCCCGCCGCCGGACGGTTCGTCGTCGAGCCTCAAGGTCAGGGAGATGCGCTTCCGCTCCGGATCAGCCTCAAGCACCTTCACGCGGACCACCTGGCCGGACTTCACCACTTCCCTGGGGTCGGAGACGAACCGGTTGGCCAGGGCCGAGACGTGGACCAGGCCGTCCTGGTGGACGCCCACGTCCACAAACGCCCCGAAGGCCGCCACATTGGTGACCGTCCCTTCCAGGACCATCCCCGGCTTGAGGTCTGAAATCTTCTCGATGCCCTCGGAGAAGGTGGCCGTGGTAAAGGCTGGACGCGGGTCCCGGCCGGGTTTGTCCAGTTCTGCCAGGATGTCCTGGACGGTGGGGAGGCCAAACGTGTCGTCCACGAAGTTCCGCGGGTCCAGGGACAAGGCAGGCGCCGAACCGGCGGCCGCCCGGATCTTCCGCGCCACGGCGTAGGCTTCGGGGTGCACGCTGGACGCGTCCAGCGGCTCCGCTCCCCCGGTGATCCGCAGGAACCCGGCGCACTGTTCGAACGCCTTGGCGCCGAGCCGCGGAACCTTCTTGAGGTCGGTGCGCTTGGCAAAGGGGCCGTGTTCGTTCCGGTAGGCCACGATGTTTTCGCTCAGCAGGGGCCCGACGCCGGCCACCCGGCTCAGCAGCGCGGGCGAGGCGGTGTTGACGTCCACCCCCACGGCATTCACGCAGTCCTCCACCACCGCGTCCAGGCTCCGGTCCAGTTTCGAGGCCGTCACGTCATGCTGGTACTGGCCCACGCCGATGGACTTCGGATCAATTTTCACGAGTTCGGCCAGGGGGTCCTGCAGTCGCCGCGCGATGGACACGGCCCCGCGGAGGGACACGTCCATGCCCGGCAATTCGGCTGCGGCCAGCGCGGACGCGGAGTAGACGGAGGCGCCAGCCTCGGACACCACGAGTTTTTGCGGCTTCCGGTCCACTTCGGGCAGGCGTTTGATGAGTTCGGCGGCCAGCTTGTCCGTCTCACGGGAGGCGGTGCCGTTGCCAATGGCCACGAGTTCGACGGCGTGCTGCCGCGCCAGCCGCACCAACGTGGCCAGCGCTTCGTCCCACTTGCGCGCCGGGGCATGGGGGTACACGGTATCGGTGGCCACCACCTTGCCGGTGCCGTCCACGACGGCGACTTTCACGCCGGTCCGGAGCCCCGGGTCCAGGCCGAGGGTGGGTCGGTTTCCGGCGGGCGCAGCCAGCAGGACGTCGCGGAGGTTGGCAGCGAACACGCGGACGGCTTCGTCCTCCGCGGCCGAGAACATCCTGGCACGGATGTCCGAGGTCAGGCGGGCCAGGACGCGGGACCGCCACGCGACCTGCGCGGTCTGCATCAGCCAGCCGTCGGCGGGCCGGCCGCGGTCGGCGACCCCGAGGAACCTGGCCACCGCGGACTCGTAGCGGGCGCGGGCGGCGGCCAGGGCGGCGTCGTCCGCGGGATCGGCCTCGGCGAGGTCGAGTTCAAGGATGCCGTCCTTCTCGCCGCGGAGCAGGGCGAGCACCCGGTGCGACGGCATGCCGGCGGGCGCCTGGGCGAACTCGAAGTAGTCGGCGAACTTCTGGCCTTCGGCTTCCTTGCCCTTCCTGACCCGGGAGACCATGCGGCCCTGGGTCCACATCCGGTCGCGCAGCGTGGCGGCCAGGTCCGGATCCTGGGCCACCCGTTCCACCAGGATGGCGCGCGCACCGGCCAAGGCAGCGGCAGCGTCCTCCACCCCGCGTTCGCTGGTGAGGTACTTTGCTGCTTCGCGGTCCGGATCGAGGTCCGGCCGCTTCAGGAGGGCCTCTGCGAGGGGCTCGAGGCCTGCTTCGCGGGCGATCTGTGCCTTGGTGCGGCGCTTGGACTTGAACGGCAGGTAGATGTCCTCCAGGCGGGACTTGGTGTCCGCGGCGAGGATCGCTTTGCGCAGTTCCGGCGTCAGCTGGCCCTGAGCTTCAACCGCTTCGAGGACCGCGCGACGCCGGTCGGCCAGTTCGCGGAGGTAGCGGAGCCGCTCGTCGAGCTCGCGGAGCTGGGTGTCGTCGAGGGTGCCGGTGGCTTCCTTGCGGTAGCGGGCAATGAAGGGGACTGTCGAGCCGCCGTCGAGCAGCGCGACGGCTGCCTTCACCTGCCAGGCCTTCACGCCCAGTTCGGCAGCGATCTGGGCAAAGATGGCGTCCTCCGATGCCGGGGCGGCAGCAGGGGCAGGGGAAGGCGTTGGCTGTTGGGTCACCAGAACATCTTGCCTTACCCGGCCTCCGGCGCTCCACCGGCCGGGGGCCCGGTGCAGCGCTGTCATGGAGGCGCCGGGTATTCCGCTGGAGCCGCCAAAGTGCTGTAGTGGACATGCCGTCGCAGGCACCAATTGCTCAAGGAAGAGGCCACCATGCGGGAACTGCTTATCGTGTTTCAGGAGGGGTTCGACGAGGCCAACATCACCGTCACGGTTAACGGCAAGGAGGCGCGGCGGGACCTGGGCGTTTCCACGAATCCCATCCTTGGCATCGCCAACGAGGTCTCGGTGGAGCTGCCGGTGAGGGGGGCGCAGGTGGGCGTTGAGGTGACCAACCGGGGCCTGAAAGCCATTACCAAGGTCAGCGGGCGGCCCAAAAGCGTGCTGGTCTCCATCGAAGACGGGCGGCTGGTGATGAAGGAAGGCACCGGCCGCGAGGCTGTACTGTAGCGTCCGCGTGCCCCGGCCGAAACAGGCTCTGGCAAGAGTCCATTCGTTGGAGTAGCATCTGATCACCGCCGGCTTCCAGTGGGGTCCGGCGGGCCAAATCCACAGTTCTTCAGCCCGGGGTCGTCGGATGGCTTCGGGCGCCGGCTGCCAGGACCAGCACCCCGGACAGCCCACGACGGCGGCACCCATGCGGGTGCCGCCGTCGTCGTTATTTTTGGGCTTGCTGGGCCGTCTAGCCCTGGTACGCCGGGTAGTCCGTGTAGCCGGTGGCGCCCTCGGCGTAGAAGGTGGACGGGTCAGGCTCGTTGAGTGGAAGGCTTTCCTTCCAGCGGCGGGCGAGGTCCGGGTTGGCGATCGCGGGGCGGCCCACCACCACAGCGTCCGCGTGGCCCTCGGCCACCAGGTTCACGGCTTCTTCCCGGGTGGTGACCACGCCGAAGCCGGTGTTCACGAGGAAGGTGCCGCCGAAACGGGAGCGGAGGTCCTGGACCAGCTCACCGGTGGGCTCGTGGTGCAGGATGCTCAGGTAAGCCAGGTTGAGCGGAGCGATGCTGTCCACGAGGACCTCGTAGGTGGCGCGGACATCGGCCGCATCGGTTTCGGCGATGCCCTGGACGTTGTGCTCCGGGGAGATGCGCAGGCCCACGCGGTTGGCGCCGAGGGCTGCCACCACGGCGTTGATGGTCTCGATGACGAAGCGTGCGCGGTTCTCCGGCGACCCGCCGTAGGAGTCCGTCCTGATATTGGAGTTGGGCGCCAGGAACTCGTGCAGGAGGTAGCCGTTGGCGGCATGCAGTTCCACGCCGTCGAAGCCCGCCTCGATCGCATTCAGGGAGGAGTTGACGAACTCCTGGATGACCATGGGCAGTTCGTCGGTGGTGAGTGCGTGCGGCACCGGGTACGGCTTCTTGCCGGCCGGGGTGCGCACCACACCGTCGATGGCGACGGCGCTGGGAGACACGATCGGCAGGCCCCCGGTGATGTCCGGGTGGGAGACCCGTCCGCCGTGCATGATCTGGGCGAACATCCGGCCGCCTTCGGCGTGGACGGCGTCGGTGACCTTCTTCCAGCCGGCAACCTGTTCAGCGGTGACGATCCCGGGCTGGCCGGGGTAGGCCTGCCCTGCAGGGGTGGGGTACGTGCCTTCGCTGACGATCAGGCCGAGGCTGGCGCGCTGGCGGTAATGCTCGACGACGAGGGGGCCCGGGACGCCTTCCTCACCTGCGCGGAGGCGGGTCAGGGGTGCCATCACCAGGCGGTTGGGAAGTTCAAGTTCGCCGAGGGTGAGCGGGGAAAACAGCATGCGCAGTTCCTTTCGAAGGCTGAAGACGTACTGCCTGTGCCAACTGTGGGGCGCGTGCAACTATTCCGGATGTTAGGCGAATCACAGCCGTGGTTAGTGGGCTGCGGTCCCGGGGCAGCCCTGTCCCTGCGGGCTGGCGTTGCAGTCATCGGCGTAGTTGCGCGTCAGGGAGCGCCATACGCTCATGCTTTGGGGCGGGGCGCTGAACTGGCCCTGGCCCGGAATCGGCAGCGGCGGCCCAGAGTTCACCGAGTACGTCCCCGTGAACGACGTAGTCAGGACCACCTGGAAGTCTCCCGTGGAAGCATATGCGTGGCTGGTCCTGGTTTTCTCGCCCCACCGGTCCTGCGGCAGCGGGCCGCCCATGGAGGGCTGCGGGCCGAAGACGGTGCCGTCACCGTAGTTCCAGGTGTACTGGACGGGTGTGGCCACCACGTGCACCTGCTGGCCGAACATGGTGATGTCGAACTGCTGTTCAGCCGCTTCCGCATAGAAGTTGGTCTCGGCGCCGCGGAGTGTGTGCGGGCTGGGCTGGGCCACAATGGCTCCGGCGTTGACCGGGAGGTTCTGGAACTGTTTTTGGATGTCGGCGGCGATGCGGGGCAGGAGGTCCTCGGGCTTGGGGTCGTACAGGCAGGTGGGTCCTGAGTGATGGGCCCACACCGCCCCGGCTACGCCTCTTGGCCGTGACAGCCACATGACCGGGATGCCCTTGGCTCCGTCCTCACGGTCCTTGCATTCGAGCTGGCGGGCGAGGCACGGAGTGTCGAAGTCACCCCCACCAAGATGACACTGGAGTTCATACTTGTACTCGTTGGGATCGGTGGGCACGGCGCCCGAGGTCGGTGGCACCATTTCGCCAGTCTCTGGGTCCCTGACTAGACCACCTACATCAACGCCAATTTCTCCAAAGTTAGCTTCCATACCATCGTCTGCGTACACCGGGGCGGACGAGATCAGCCCCAAAGCCATAAACAGGATCAGCACTAAGCAGGGCCCAACACCACTAAGTCTTTTCACCGGATCGGGTGGAGGCCGTTGACGCGCCAGGCAGCATCTTTGAAGTCAGCCAGCAGGACGTTGCCGGTGTTCGAGGCTTTACTCGCAGGCCGAAACTCAGTGCCGCCAGGCTGGTAGTAGCTGATGGGAGTCTGCAGCACCTGGAGGATAACTTGGTAATTCCCATCTGAGGCTCGTTCAAATGTTGTAGTAGACGCAGGAACCGTAATGCTTCCACCGGACAGCCAGCGCTCTCCTTCATAGTTAGTCGTCAGAGCAGCCACCAACTTTGAGCAGTAGTCGCAGTTCGGCGAGTTCATGGCTTGGAATTTGACTGTATCGCCTGTCTGGTACGCGTAGTTGAGTTCCTCAAACCAGTACTTAGCGAACGCCTCCAGCCCCTCCTTCGTCTCCGTCTTTGCCACCTCGGGCAGCACGGGGACGGGAACGTTCTGGGCGGGGCCGGACGCGTCCGCTGGCTTGTAGACAGCGCTGGGCGTGGGGGTTGGAGTGGCCGATGCGCTGGGTGTTGCGGACTCCGTTACCGCCGGGGAGGTGGAACCGGGATCTGCAGGTGCTCCACCGGCACAGCCGGCCAGCGCCAGCGCGGCGGCAACAAGAAGGGCCCCGGTACCGGACCGCGCCGCACGTGGCCCAAAGAGGTTCTGTGATGTCATGGGCCGCTATTCCCCCAGTAGTTTCAAGACGGCTTGCTCCGGACAGTGCCTTAAGGGTAGCCCACGTCACAATTCCCCGATCAAACTTATCCACAGGCACCCGAGCCCTGTTCTACCACCGCAGGCACACCCTGAAGAAGTCAAAAGGGAAACCGGCGCACCATGGATGCGCCGGCTTCCCTCCCCCCAAACTTTCCGCCCGGGCTACTTCTGCGCCGGCAGCACCAACTCCCCTGTCTTGTCCGTGGACAAGGCGAGCGAGGAAACGTACTGCGGGCCGCCGTCGGGCGCGTCCTGGGCTGACCGCACCATGTCCGGACGCTCAAACTCGATCCCGGTCACGTGGCACAGGAGCCTGGCGTCGCTGGGGTTCCCATGGGCATCGAACATGGGCAGCTCGATCCCGTCGTCCGAGCGCCGGAGGTAGTAGCGCCCCCGGGTTGAAAGAGCCAGGACCGGCGGCAGGACCAGGGCCAGGCTCACCGCGAAGATCGGCGAGTACGGCTGGATGCCGGACCCAAAGGCGCCGAAGAACACCGCAATCGAAATTCCCGCAGAGGCCAGCATGGACACGAACCCCACAGGGTTCACCGCGTACAGCATGCCGCGCCGGAACTCCGGGACCTTCGGGGAGATCTTGAGGAGGTACTTATTGATGGCGATATCGGACGCCACCGTGACCACCCAGGCCATGGCGCAGTTGGCGTAGAACCCGAGGATGGTGTTCAGGAAGTCGAACATGTTCGCTTCCATCAGGACCAGCGCGATGACCAGGTTCACCACCACGAATACCATCCGGCCGGGGTAGGTCTTGGTGATGCGCGTGAAGGAGTTGGTCCAGGCCAGCGAACCGGAATAGGCATTCGTGACGTTGATCTTGACCTGGGAGATGACCACCAGCACCACGGCCAGCGTCATGGCCAGCCACGCCGGCATCATCTCCTGGTAGACGCCCAGGAACTGGTGCACCGGCTCGTTCGCGGTGGCAGACGCAGCGGGATCCAGGGTGGCAATCAGGTAGATGGCGATGAACAGGCCCACGATCTGCTTGATGGCCCCGAAGATCACCCAGCCCGGCCCCGCGAGGATCACGGCCCTCCACCAG
The DNA here is from genome assembly GCF_058266945.1 of Arthrobacter sp. E70. NCBI lineage: Bacteria > Bacillati > Actinomycetota > Actinomycetes > Micrococcales > Micrococcaceae > Arthrobacter > Arthrobacter sp. E70. The sequence goes on from NZ_JBYQFR010000014.1 coordinate 91,605, forward strand.
GCCCCGCGGTTCGCATCCGTGCGCGGCGGCATGAACCGCAGGTAGTCGATCTGCTCGGCGATCTGCGCCATCAGGGACAAGCACACCCCCGCGGCGAGCATGACGGACGCCAGGTTGGGCCCGCCGTCGCCGCTGGCGCCCATGTACGCAAAGAAGCTGTCGATGCTCTCCGGGTGGGAGACCAGCAGGTAGCCCACCGGCACCACCATCAGGAGCAGCCAGAGCGGCGTTGTCCATACCTGCAGCTTGGCCAGCGTGTTCATCCCGTACATCACCAGCGGAATGATGATCACCGTGGACGCGGCGTACCCCAGCCATTGCGGAATGCCCAGCCCCAGCTCCAGGCCCTGCGCCATGATGGAGCCCTCCAGCGCGAAGAAAATGAAGGTGAAGGTGGCGAAGATGACGTTGGTGACCACGGACCCGTAGTACCCGAAGCCGGAGCCGCGGGTGATCAGGTCCAGGTCGATGTTGTAGCGGGCCGCGTAGTACGCCAGCGGGAAGCCTGTTGCGAAGATGACGACGGCGGCCACCAGGATGCCGAGGATCGCATTGACCGTGCCGTACGAGATGCCGATGTTCGCCCCGATCGAGAAGTCGGCCAGGTACGCGATGCCGCCCAGAGCACTGGTGGCCACCACCCCGGCACTCCACTTGCGGTAGGACCGCGGGGCGAACCGCAGCGTGTAGTCCTCCAGGCTTTCCTTGGTGGCGCTGAGGGCGGCGGCGTTGCCCGGCGTCGTGGGGGCCGGAGAAGCCCCGACGACGGCGGCAGCAGGCGGCGCCGTCGGCTCCAGTAATTGCGTCGACTGTGTGTCGTTGTCCATGAAGTGGGTCGCTTTCGTTGGCAGGCTCTTCGTTGTCTGCATGCGACGCTATCCAGCCGGAAAGACAGCCCGGTCACAGCACCATTTCAGGAGTGTTAAGTCTTGACGGGTTCTGTCAACAAAAGCCGTCGGCGCCGGTTGTGGCCACCCCACAAAAACCGAGGGACAGCACGGAACTAGCGTCGGGAAGAGCATTTCCTCCCGAGCAGAAGGACCATTGATGACGCAGCACGCAATCTTGGAAACCGCCCGCGGACAGGTCCTGGACCAGGGCATCGGCCTGTCCGAGGCACAACTGGTGGAGGTGCTCCGCCTCCCCGACGAGGCGCTCCCGGCCGCCCTGGAACTGGCCCACCAGGTTCGCCTGCGCCACTGCGGGGAGGATGTGGAAGTGGAGGGCATCATCTCCATCAAGACCGGCGGCTGCCCCGAGGACTGCCACTTCTGCAGCCAGTCAGGCGTGTTCGACAGCCCCGTGCGTGCCGTCTGGCTGGACATCCCGGAGCTGGTCAAAGCCGCAAAAGAAACAGCCGCCAGCGGCGCTACCGAGTTCTGCATCGTCGCAGCAGTACGCGGCCCCGACGTGAGGCTGATGAACCAGATCAAATTCGCGATCGACCGCATCCGGGAAGAAGTGGACATCAATATCGCCTGCTCGCTGGGCATGCTCACCCAGCGGCAGGTGGACCAGCTGGCGGAGTGGGGCGTCCACCGCTACAACCACAACCTGGAAACGGCCCGCAGCTACTTCCCGCAGGTGGTCACCACCCACACCTACGAAGAACGCCTGGACACCTGCGCGATGGTCAAGGCCGCCGGCATGGAACTGTGCTGCGGGGCCCTGGTCGGGATGGGTGAAACACTGGAGCAGCGGGCAGAACTCGCCGCCCAGCTCGCGGCCCTGGAACCGCATGAAGTACCGCTGAACTTCCTCAACCCGAGGCCCGGCACGCCGCTCGAGCACCACCAGGTCATGGATGGAAAGGACGCCCTGCGCGCCATCGCAGCGTTCCGCCTGGCCATGCCGCGTACCGTGCTGCGCTACGCGGGCGGCCGCGAGCTGACCCTCGGCGACCTGGGCACCAGGGACGGACTCCTTGGCGGCATCAACGCCGTGATCGTCGGCAATTACCTCACCACCCTGGGCCGGCCCGCCACCGCCGACCTGGATCTGCTGGTGGACCTCAACATGCCCATCAAGGAACTGCAGAGGACCCTGTGACCAGCCTCGGCCCAAGGCGGGCCGAGGGTCCGTACTGCGGACTCTGCGGCAAGCCCGCTAGGAAGGCAACGGACGACGGCGGCCATCTCCCGCCGTCGAACGCCCACCTTGGGTGCGCCGACCTCCTGGTGCTGGAGCCGCCGCGCTTCTGCGTGTCCTGCGGACGCCGGCAGCAGGTCCAGGTGTCCCCACTGGGGTGGTGGGCCACGTGCTCCCGGCACGGTGTGACGGCCTCCGATTAGGTGCCGAAGGCCCCTAGCGCCTTTCTACTGAAGGTAGAAGAATGGGCCCATGATGTTTGAACACGCGGACGGCAACCCCGTCCTGGAACTCGATGATGAGCAGTCGTGGCGCCTCCTGGCGGCAACCAAGCATGGCCGCCTGGTGGTATCGGTGGCCGGGGAGCCGGACATCTTTCCCGTCAACTACGTGACCTCGAACCGCAAGGTCTACCTGCGCACGGCGCCGGGCAACAAACTGGCACAACTGACCATCAACGCCCAGGTCCTCTTCGAAACCGACGGCATCCTCTCCGAGGAAGCGTGGTCGGTTGTCCTGCGCGGGAGCGCGCGGGTCCTCAGCCACTCGGACGAGTTGGCGGCCGTGGAAGAGCTCGGCCTGAAGACCTGGGTCCCCACCCTCAAGGACTTCTACGTGGAGATCGAACCCAAGTCCGTCAGCGGGCGGCACTTCGTGTTCGGCGAACAGCCGGAACGGGAGATCTAGCCGCTCCTACACTGGAAGGGTGGCTGACAACACCAGTGCGGACAGGCTCACCCCGGAGCAGCGCAGCTGGAACATGTCCCGCATCCGCGGAAAGAACACCAAGCCGGAACTCGTGGTGCGCCGGCTCCTGCATGCCAAGGGGTACCGCTACCGGCTGCACGGCACCAGCGGCGGCAAGCGGCTGCCCGGAAACCCGGACCTCGTTTTCGCCGGCCGGCACAAGGTGATCTTCGTCAACGGCTGCTTCTGGCACTTCCATGACTGCAGGGTGGGCCAGCACGCACCGAAAGCCAACGCGGAGTTCTGGGCCGCGAAACGTGCCCGCACGCGGGAGCGCGACGCCGGCCAGCGGCGCCAGCTGGAAGACGCCGGCTGGGAGGTCCTGACCGTCTGGGAATGCGAACTCAAGGACGGCTCCTCACTGGAGGCACAGCTGGTGCACTTCCTGGAGGCCGGCCCTTAACTGCGCCGAGCCCACAGGGCTGCACCGCCAGGGCCCCAAAAACCGCAGTCTCATCAAGAAACCCACAATTCTCCTTCCCGCCCCGGTTGCGGGGAGGGAACAGCCCTAACCTGAACAGGAACACATACCCCGCCTATCCACCCTGCTCCCCGAGGGTGGGAAACCAGCAGAAAGGAGTGTCATGAGCACCCCGGATGATGCGCCCAGGCCGCTGGTGGACCAGTCTGTTTTGGACCGGCTGCGTGAGGAACTTGATGAGGAAGAGGGGTACAGCCGGGTGTTCGTGGGGAACTTCATCGATTTCCTGCCGAAACGGCTTGACCGGCTCCGGCTGGCCCTGACCACCGGGGACCTGGAGGGTTCCATGGACGCTGTCCTCAGCCTGAAGACCTCCAGCCAAATGGTGGGGGCAGAACGCCTGGCCGGCCTGGCCATGGACCTGGAAACCGAGATCCGGGCCGAGGCCCGGCACGCGGACATGGCTGTGGCCCTGCCGAGGCTGGCCGCCGCGTTCCTGCGGCCGATCACCCTGTGCAGCCGGCAGACCACGCACCGGCTGCAGGCTCAGTGCTGTCCCGGCGCCAAGCGGTAGCCCACCCCGCGGACGGTCTGCAGCCACCGTGGCTGCTGCGGCGAGTCGCCCAGTTTCTTCCGCAGGTTTCCCATGTGCACTTCCACGGAACGCTCGTCGGCCTCGCTGATGTAGCTGCCGACGTCGTAATCCTCGTCGCGGAGCCGGCGCACCAGGTCCGACTTGGTACGCACGGTGCGGCCCGCTTCGAGCAGGGCGTACAGGAGTTCGAACTCTGTGCGGGTCAGGTTCATCTCCTTGCCGTCCACAGTGACGGTGCGGGACGCGTAGCTCAGTTCCAGCCCGTTGTGGCTGAAATTGCCCCGTTCCGGGTGGGCGGAGCCGTCCACTGCGGGATCCATGGCAACGTCACCGGGATCGGGCGCTGACCGCGGCCGCCGCATCATGGCGGCAATCCGGGCACGGAGCTCCCGCGGACGGAAGGGCTTGGTGAGGTAGTCGTCCGCGCCGGATTCAAGCCCGATCAGGGTATCCAGCTCCTCGGTACGCGCCGTCAGCATCACGATGTAGGCGTCCGAAAACTCGCGGATCTGGCGGGATACCTCAAAGCCGTCGATGTCCGGCAGTCCCAGGTCCAGGGTGATGACGTCCGGGTTCAGGGTTTTGGCCAGGAGGACGCCCTCGGCTCCGCCGCTGGCGACGGTCACCTCAAACCCGGCCTGGGTCAGCACCGTGCGAACCAGTTCCCGAATGTCGTGGTCATCCTCGATGACCAGACCCACACGTGCCTCACTCATAGAGCCCCCTCAGCAGCCGACGTCTGAAGTATAACCGGCGGCGGATATCCTGCTGGTATGGCCGCACGCACTCCGACATCCACGCCTCCACGATGAGTAACCCCGTAGCGTGGTCCTCGGGGAGGATGCGGCTTTTCAAGCGCCCTTTCCACGAGTACCGGCTGACGGACCGGGTGGCGATGAGCCAGATGCCCTTGTTCGTGACGAGCCTCCTGACGGCGTTCCTGGTGTGGGCGTTCTTCACCGAGACCATGGAGAACCCGCTGTTCGTTACCTTCCTGGTGTCGCAGCTCGTCCTCATGGCACTGTGCTACCTGGTCCCGTGGGACCGGCTGCCCTATACGAGCTTCCTGGCCATCCCCCTCCTGGATTTCGTCTCCATCGCGCTGGGCAGGGAGGGCGGCCAGGAAAGCCTTTCCGGCATCAGCCTGCTGGCGGTGTTTCCGGTCATCTGGTTGTGCGCATCCGGCTACTACCCCAGGGCTGCCCTGTGGTTCTCCTTCCTGGCACCGCTGGCCATCATCTGGGTCCCGCTGCTCCTCAAGGGCAACTACACCCCACAGGATTTCGCCCGCTCCCTGCTCCTGCCGGTGCTGATGCTCGGCATCGGTGTGTCAGTGAGCGTCCTGACCCTGAGCATGATGCGGCAGCAGAGCGAGCTGGAGGAGAAGGACGAACAGCTCCGGGCCAGCCTGCGCACCAGCAAACGCCAGCAAGAGCTGCTCAACACGGTGCTGGAAACCGTGCACCTGGGCGTGCTCGCGGTGGACGCGGACGGCCACGACATCCTGATGAACCGGAAACAGCGGGCCAACCATGAACTGGCCCGGCCCAAGGACATTGCGGACCCGAATGAATCCCAGCTGCTGGTGTTCGGCGCGGACCGGAGGACACCGATTCCGGTGCAGGAACGGCCCGTCCGCCGGGCGGTCCTGGGTGAAACCTTTACCGACTACCTGGTGTGGCTGGGAGAGGGGAAGGAGCAGCGGGCCCTCGTGACGACGGCGCGTGCCATGAAGGACGGTGAGGGCAACTTCGCCGGATCGGTGATCGTCTTCAGTGATGTGACCGACCTCGTTAACGCCCTCACCGCCAAGGATGACTTCGTCTCCAGCGTTTCGCACGAGTTCCGGACGCCGCTGACCTCCATCCTGGGCTACGTGGAGATCCTGCTGGATGACGAGCCGGAAGAAACGCAGCGCGGTGTGCTGGAGATCATCCGCCGGAATTCCGAACGGCTCCTCACCCTGGTCTCGGACCTGCTGTCCAGCCGCAACGGGCAGCTCATCGTCACGCCGCACACCGTGGACGTTGCGGACCTGGTGCGCGCCAGCGTGTCCTCCGCGATGCCCCGGGCTGCGGCGGCCGGAGTGGTGTTGGAGGCCAGGACGCCCGGGCGGCTGGAAGCCAAGGTGGACAGCGCCAGGATCTCCCAGGTCCTGGACAACCTGGTGTCCAACGCCATCAAGTACTCCCCGGACGGCGGTAACGTTGTGGTGTCCATCGCCCGGGAAGACGGACACCTGGCCTGCCGGGTCAGCGACACCGGGATGGGCATGAGCCCGGAGGACTCCTCGGAGGTCTTCGCCAAGTTCTTCCGCACCAGCAGCGTCCGGCGAACCGCAATTCCCGGCGTGGGCCTGGGCCTGCCGATCAGCAAGGCGATCGTCGAGGCCCATGGCGGGACGATCGGCGTGGAAAGCACCCTGGGCGAAGGGACGACGTTTACGTTCCGCGTGCCAATGTCGCCGTCCTGACTACCTCGCCCCAGGACTGGTGGGCGAGGTCCCGGACGGCGGCCAGGATGTCCGACGGCGGCTGGCTGAGGTCCAGCGGGAATTCCACGATGTCGATATCCGTGTTCAGAATGCGGCGAAGCTTCGTCTCGCCTTTCCCGGCATACACCAGCCAGGCGGTGGGCACGGCGAGCGCCGTGCAGTGGGCAAGCATCTGGTAGTGGTCGGCGGTCAGGGATGCGCCCGCGTCCGTCGCAGCGCGGTATTTGGCGTTGTACGCCACCACCGGCCGTCCGCCGAGCATGTGGACGGCGTCTGGGCGCACCGACAGGCGGTCCGAATCCCGCACGGCTTCGCTCAGCAACGCGTTGTAGCGCAGCCGCAGCTCCCCCGGGTAGGCGGACATCGCCCCACGCAGGGCAGTGCCGACAAAGTCCTCGAACACCTGCGCCATGTCCACCACGAAGGAGGCGGTCTGCTGCCTGCCCTCGCCCGTTTCGGCGGAGGCATTGCGCAGGATCAGCTCGGCCAGCCTCAGCACCGCGTGGTAGCGCAGGTTCATCCGGGTGGCTTTCCACGGCGGAAGCGGGGCGCCGGACGGCAGGCGCGTGACGCCGTCGAGCTTTCCCTTCAGCTGGCGCAGCCGGCCCAGCACCTCCGGGCGAACCCCGGGCACCTGCGCCATCCGCTCCAAGGCGGCGCGCAGGATCCGGTTCTCGGCGATGTCCTCGGTAAATTCGTCGTAGGAAACCTCCAGGGGGACCAGCATGCCGGGGCGGCGGGAGATCTGGTCCGATATGCGGATGCGGCCCTTGACCGTCCGCAGGGATTCGTCCACGGTGAGGTAGCCCTGCAGCACGCCGCGGCCCAGGGCCCGCTCTGCAAGCTGCGCCAGGGATTCGGCCAGGGCGCTCCACAGCTCCCGGTCCTCGTCCGCTGCCACGGTTTCCGGGCGGAACCCCTGCTCCCCCGCGTAGCTGAGGAGAAACAGGAGCCGGCCGAGGCCCAGCCGGTCCTTCGGCCGCACGTCGAGCTGCACGGTGGCCGTCCGCACCGACCCCACCTTGCCCACGGGCTCGATCCGGTACAGCCCCATCCCCATGGGTGAGGCCTTGGCCAGGCCGCTGGAGTTCAGGTAGGCGGCGCTTGGTGCATCCAGCCGTTCGACGAGCCCGCTGGACAGCTCGTCCAGGACCAGGTGCCGCACCGGGCCGGTGGAAGTGCCGGACGCCCGGGGATCAGCGCGCTGCAATGCGTCCCAGCAGCTGGTCCAGCCCGAAGCGTTCCTCCAACTGCGCCCGGGTCAGCTGTCCGTGGTAGTGCTCCTCCAGCAGCGGCATCAGCTCGTACTTCCAGATCCGGCGCAGGCCGGCGGGTGTCTGTGCTGCCG